>NZ_JAWLCK010000219.1:0-2515 GCF_041687175.1 Lutispora sp. | reverse complement strand
CATGGAGCAGTTCAATCTTCGGAAAACCCTTTCCATCTGGATATCCAGCTTTCGCCAGATATTCTTTTGCTTTTTCTACATTTACATTCCATGGGTCTATCTCATATTCTTCTGTTACTCTACCGTTACTATCAAGTTTCCTGAAGGATGACCCATCGGATAGGCTAAAGGATGAAGGAACATAGCCTGATGCTGGAATCTCTCCACCTCTTAATACCTGTTCAACAATCATCTTCCTATCAATAGCCAATGATAAAGCTTTTCTAACATTTACATCATTTGTTGGATGTACATCTACATTAAAAGTATAGAAAGAACATGCCAGTGCAGGCTCATTATAGAAGTTTGGATCTTCTGAAGCAAGCTTAGGTATTTCACCTTGAGGTACTGTTGATAATACTTGTATTTCTCCTGCTCTATATCCTTGAAGTGCTGTAGTGTCCTCTGTAATGAATAAGCCTTTTATTCCTTTTAGCTTAACATTCTCAGCATCCCAGTAATGTTCATTTTTCTCAAAGGATAAATGAGATCCGATTTGATATTCTGTGAGCTTGAATGGGCCATTGGATATACAAGTTTCGGGAGATTTTTCCCAACCTTCACCCTGTTCTGCAATATCTTCTCTTGATGGCATGAATGCCATGAAGGATGTTAAGCTTAAGAAGTATGGAACGGGTGCCTTCAATTCAACTTGTAAAGTATAATCATCCAAAGCATTGATCTTTATATCGTCTAATTCTCCTTCACCATCATAGAATTCCTGCGCTCCTACCACATAGTCAGTAATCAAAAATGCATATGTTGCTGCTGCCTCAGGTAAACACAGTTTTTTCCATGCATATTCAAAGTCGTGTGCAGTTACAGGTTTTCCGTCGGACCATTTACCATCGGACCTTAGCTTAAATGTATAAACAGTGTTTTCTACGCCCTCTGCGTTTGGACTTACCTCATAGCTTTCTGCTGCTGCAAGTTTCAAACCATCTTTTGTATCCATCATCAGACCTTCAAACAATGTGTTGATGATGTCTCCGCCTTCAACTGTACCACATGTTTGAGGATCCCATGACTGAGGTTCGGATCCTATGTTCCATACCAGTACTGAATCAGATATGGTTTCTTCTCCAGGTTGTTCTTCTTCTGCAGGAACTTCTGATGTGACCGGGGCAGGTTTTGCACAACCTGCTAGTGTCACAATTACCATTGTCATGATTAGAAATATTGCTGTTGGCTTTTTAAGATTTTTCATGATACTCCTCCTCCATTATTATTGATAGCAACACTATCGCTAATCTTCTTTAGTTTTGTAACAGATGACAGGCTACATAATGTTTATTGCCTACATCTATCAACTTCGGGACAGTTTCTTTGCAAATATCACTCTTGTACTTGCATCTAGTCCTGAACTTACAACCCGATGGTGGGTTTATAGGACTTGGAACATCTCCTTCTAATATGATTCTCTCTGTCTTTTCTGCTAGCTCTGGGTCAGGTATTGGTATTGATGATAAAAGAGCTTTCGTATAAGGATGTATTGGATTATCATAGAGTTCATTTCTATCTGCAACTTCTACCAAACTGCCAAGATACATTACGCCTATCCTGTCAGATATATGTCTTACCATGCTGAGATCATGTGCTATGAATAAATAAGTAAGGCCAAAGCTTTCCTGCAAATCCTCAAGCATATTAACCACTTGGGCTTGAATAGAAACATCTAGAGCGGATATTGGCTCATCACATATTATAAACTCGGGATTTACCGATAAAGCTCTGGCTATACCAATTCTCTGCCTTTGACCTCCAGAAAACTCGTGAGGATATCTGCTTGCATGAATCTTACTCAATCCAACTAAATTCAATAACTCAATTATTCTTTCTTCTTTTTCTTTACCGCTTGCAATATTATGTATTTCCATGGGTTCACCTATTATATCTGCAACTGTCATCCTGGTATTCAGGGAGGCATAAGGATCTTGGAAAATCATCTGGATTTTCTTTCTGTAGGGCATCAAATCCTTCTCATCCAGCTTTCCTATGTCTTCTCCATCATAAAGTATCTTGCCACTTGTAGGCTTATAAAGCCTTATAATGGTTCTTCCTGTAGTTGATTTTCCACAGCCTGATTCACCCACTAGACCAAAGGTTTCTTTTTTGTTTATAAAAAATGAAACATCATCAACAGCTTTTACATGCTCAACCTTCTTGCGAAATATGCCCTTGTGCTTTTCAAAATACTTTTTCAGACCTCGTACCTCCAAAAGCTTTTCATTATACTCCACTCCTGACACCTCCTTTTTGTCTTTCATACTCTTCTACACGAGGTGCATTTTCATCCAACATCCAACACATAGCTTTTTGCTCGCCTCTTTGATAGTACAAAGGCATTTCTTCTTTGCAGATATTCATTGCAAAGTTGCATCTATTGTAAAAAGGGCAACCCTTTGGAGGCTTTAAGAGATCAGGAGGTGTACCAGGTATTGGAACAAGCCTCGTCTTGTTTGAAGATAACCTGGGT
>NZ_JAWLCK010000218.1:0-2517 GCF_041687175.1 Lutispora sp. | reverse complement strand
GCTTGAGTAGTGAGTTTAGAGATGCGATTGTTGAAAGTGCAGAACAAGGTGTTCTTAGATTATTCACGGATGTCAGCGATGCAGAAAAATGGTTTTTAAGTCTAAAAACTTATTCCAAACGCTCAAATCAATATTTTGCTTGAAGATAGACATAGTTTAATAAATATTACTGATACGATATTTGAACAAATAAACTAAAAAAGGGGTACTTAATAATGAAATACACTTTTTTCGGGAAAAGCATTTCCATTGTATATATTGAAAGTGAAGATATTTTAATAACTGATGCACAATCTGCTCTCGACCTTATTATGACAATAATATATGAGAAAGACTGCAATAGAATTATCTTAGATAAAAAGGTCATATGTGAAGAATTCTTCACACTTAGTAGCGGTATTGCTGGTGAGGTTCTGCAAAAGTTCATAAATTATCATACAAAGTTGGCTATTATTGGTGACTTTTCCAAGTACACAAGCAAGCCTTTAAGAGATTTTATATTCGAGTGTAACAAAGGCAATGATATTTTCTTTGTAGACAATTTGGATCAAGCAGTAAAAAGATTGGCTTTGGCTAACTGAATACTGATTATTTTAATTCTATAGGATATGCTTGCTGTTTTTTTAATAATTAGACATGTTTTATTCCCTTTAGCGTTAAGTTAGAGGGATTTTTTTATAATTCATAGGAAGTCTTTCTTACATATTTAGGCTTGTCACAGATTGTAATACAAGGAATCAGCATAAGAAATTATCGAACTGATGGCATATTAATAGAATTGCCAAGCCTTAATTGAAGTTAATGGCTTGGTTTTTGACATTTTACCCATAAACAAGGAGTGTAAATGTATAGTAAATTCTGGTATTATAAATGATAAATATATAGATAAACGAGGAAGTAATTTTCAAAAGTTCTTTGATGTGAGTATTAGGATTGCAAAATATACAGGAGGGATGACTAATGTCTTCAACTAAAAAAGCAGTTTACTTCTTTTGCATAAATCCAGATATCGACCCGGTTGCAGGGAATGTTTTCAATAAACTATCAAAAATATACAGCCTGGTTGACACCAATATTATTATTGATGATAATCCAGTGCAAAAACATTTAGATGATAAAGGTAATGAATTTTACTTCGTTAGAACCAGTAAAGTTGTTTGCCATGATTATAGGCTCTATTTGACCATTATGAATCGTTATTTTTCTGATTTTGATATGGCAGGCTTAGTGACATGGCATGAGGGGCAAAATGCTCCGGATAAAATTCTTCCAGTACATACTACAGGAGATGTAGAAACCGGTTATTTTGGAAATGCTAATCCTCTTTATATGCATAACTTATTATTGTCATTAGAGAAAAATCGAATTGCGGTAGGGCTAGAGGATTTTAGAATTACAACAGAAGGAACCCACTGGTCTGGTATCATCAATAATGGTGGCACTCCAGATATGATACCACAATTTCCGGTGCCATTAGTTGACATAGAGATTGGAAGTACACCATCCAGTTGGTCAAACTCCTTAGCTTCAAAAGTTATAGCACATGCTCTTACCGACATTTTTAACGACAGTGGCAAAAAACTGAAAAACTTGCTTTGTGTAGGCGGTGTTCACTTTGAACCGGCTTTTGCAGGTGCTGTGCTGCAGACTTGGGAAGAAAATGCTTTTGGTATATCTCATATCCTACCCAATCACTGGCTGGTTTCTGGACATTACGAATGTGAAGATGGACTGGTAAAACTAGAAAATTGCATTAAGTCCATAAAAGGCGGTATCGCTTGTATTGCATTTCATGATAATTTAAAGGGTGCATATAAAGAGCAGCTCAGAATCCTTGGTAAGAAAAACAATGTTCCTGTTTTTAAACATCAGTTGCTGCGAAGACCTTTAGATATTCCCTGGAATGAATGATAAGAAATAGAAACAATGGCTTAGAGATGTTTGGTAGTAACAATATAACATTTGATAATTAATTAATAGATAATGATAACAAGTCAAGAAAGAGATTATGTGTTTCTTGTAAATATGGTTAAAGGAACTATATTTGGTACTCATGTCATTTTTGAACAATATACCAATTATTTTTTCGGTGGAAGCAAAATAGTATGTAATCGTGAAGAAGGCTTAGAAAATAATAACGGACAATTTGGAATGATCATAGATAATGAAATATTATATAATGGAGATTCTGGAATTTTACTTGGTGAAGAATCTGTGGCTAATCTTGTAATGAATAATAAGCTGGTATGCAATGTTCCAGAGAACATAATCGACAGAGGTACTAACAACAATATTATAAATAATATTGAAAGGCCATGTGAGCCTTGTGAATCACCAAGCGATGTATGTCCTGATGAAGAAGATAATGGCATTGATGAACAAAGGCAGGTGTTGTTTGATGGATGCAAAATTGAAAATCGAAAACGAAATAGCAAGAAAGAAAAAAATAATTGAGGACTGTGAAAACATAATGGAGAAAGTTCCCAAACATTTAAGGTCAAGCCAAGAAACTTCTTT
>NZ_JAWLCK010000217.1:0-2610 GCF_041687175.1 Lutispora sp. | reverse complement strand
AATTTATGGAATGTATTGGAATATGTAACCATAAAAAAATGTCCACTTATTAAAGACATTAAAGCAAAGCTCATAGAATATGGAGCCTTGGGAAGTGTAATGAGCGGCAGCGGACCCACTGTATTTGGCATCTTCGAAGATCAATCCCTGGCATATATAGCCTATGACCATATAAAGCAAATGGTTAATGAAATATTTGTAGTTAAGCCTTTGTCCAGTGATTGGGACCTATCTTAACGGGAGGTGAAAAAGGTGAATGCTATTATCCTGGCAGGGGAGAAAAAAGGGGATAATTCCAACGGCTTGGAAAACAAGGCACTTCTAAAAATTCACGATAGGTATATGATAGACTATGTGATAGACAGTGTAAAAAAAGTTCCCCAGATAGGTAAAATAGCAGTAGTGGGCGAAAAGGACCATCTGGTACCAGCCTTAGGGAATAAAGCAGATTATATTATTCAGGGCACAGATTCTATAGTGAACAACATACTGTTGGCGCTGGAGCTGTTTCCTCAGGATAAGGAAATATTGGTCTTAACCTGCGATATACCCATGATAACCCCTGAAGCATTGGAGCATTTCATAGAAAATGCAAGGGAGAAAAATGTGGACTTATGCTATTCTATAGTAGACAAAAGCATAAATGATGAGAAGTACCCCGAGGTGAAGAGGACCTATGCAAAGCTTAGGGAAGGGCAATTCACTGGCGGAAATGTGTTCTACTTCAGACCTGAGATTAAGGATAGATGCAAGGATTTCATAGACGAGATGCTTAAATACAGAAAAAACCCTGCCAAGATGGCAAGAACTCTGGGAATCATATTTCTAATAAAGCTGTTGTTGGGAATCCTGACTATAGATGCAATAAAGAAAAAGTGCGATACCCTGCTGAATATAAATGCAGGAGTAGTCATATCCCCCTATCCTGAAATAGGAAATGATGTAGATAAAATATCAGACTTAGAATTAGTAGAGAAATATCTATCAGCTTATTAGTGGGAAATGCCCGATTAGCGAAGTTATTTCCAATATAATATTCCTTTAACAATAACATCGGGGACATTCCGCAGCAAGGAATACCGAAATGTATAATATAACCACAGCCTGCAAAATATAACTTAAGGATATTTGCAGAAAGGCTGTGGTTTTTTGTTGCAACAATTCCTCATCATTATAAGAAACATTATGGATCCTACCATATTTATACTGATAGTTTTAATATCCATTTTTGAATTATTTGTTGACAGGCCAGCATTGAAAAGCGAAGGCCTTATCAGAGATGCAAAAATAACAACCTTCATAAGCATAGGTGCGGTTGTATTAGCTACAGCAATGCTTGTCATAGAAAGAATTGCGAGGTGATCCAATGTCCTTATTCAATAAAAGCAAAAAAGGCTCAGATAAAAAAGAAATAAAAAATAGAAGCACAGATTCTCTTGATGTAAATATTGAAAAAGTAAAGGAAATATTGAAAGATTGCGATGATATAGTCTATAAGGAATTCGTAGTGGGAGAAGAGCAAAACCTAAGATTCACTCTTGTATATGTTGATGGAATGAGTGACAGAAATCTTCTTAATTTGGCTGTTTTGGAAACTTTGATGGTTGAAGCCAGAGCAGTGACACCGGATGCCCCAGAATTTACTGATAAGCTATATGAATTGGTTCGCTATGGAAACATACCCGCTTCGGAATTGAAAGAATCTGAGGACTTGGATGCAGCCATACTTGATATACTAATAGGTGATGCAGTGCTGTTCATAGATGGTACAGCTACATTGATAACCATAGGTGCAAAAGGCTGGCCTATGAGAGGCGTCAATGAGCCTAATACTGAGGCGGTCCTCCGAGGCCCCAGAGATGGTTTTGTAGAAACCTTCAGGATGAATACAGCTTTGGTGCGAAGAAGGATCAGAGATCCCAGGCTGAAGCTGAAGCAGATGAGAATAGGGAAAAGAAGCAAAACAGATGTTGGTATATTTTATATAGAAGATATTGCTAAGAAGGAACTAGTGGAGGAAGTATTCAGAAGGCTTGAATCAATTGAAATAGATGCGATACTGGACAGCGGCTATATAGAGCAGCTCATAGAAGATGACCCATATTCCCCATTTCCACAGATATCTCTTTCAGAACGGCCGGATCGTGTAGCTGCAGAACTATATGAAGGCAGAGTTGTCATATTGGTAGACAATACCCCTTTTGCTCTTATACTGCCAGCCACGCTGAATTTAATGTTCCAATCTCCGGAGGATTATTATGACAGATGGATAATTTCTACTGTATTGAGGTTTATAAGATTGATGGCAAGCTTCATAGCCATGCTTTTGCCGGCACTTTATATAGCTTTTACATCCTACAACCCGGGCATAATACCTACAAAACTTGTTTTATCAATATCAGCCTCCAGACAAGGGGTACCCTTTCCAGCTGTAGTTGAAGCATTCATAATGGAAATGACTCTGGAGCTTTTGAGAGAAGCAGGAATAAGTCTGCCAGCTCCCATAGGTAATACCATAGGCATTGTTGGAGGTCTTGTAATAGGCCAGGCAGCAGTTCAGGCAGGGATAGTCAGCCCAATAATGGTTATTATAGTGGCTTTGACTGCAAT
>NZ_JAWLCK010000216.1:0-2611 GCF_041687175.1 Lutispora sp. | reverse complement strand
CTGTAGTCAATTCAACTATTTCAAGTTCTTCTTGAGTATAGGACTCAGCATAGACACATGGTAAGGTAGTTAGAATTATAAGAAGTGATAAACAGAGTGAAAGAATTATTTTCTTTGTTTGTTCCATTTTAGTGCCTCCCAATCTTCATAATTTTTCTATTGCTTACTCTTTGCATTATACATAAAGTACTCAGGTATAGCAATCAACCTTACAGATAATATTAATCAATATCTATTTTGAATTAGTAGAAATGTATGTAACATCAGGTAGTAATTATAAAACACGCCATCTTCATAAGAAAGGCTTCCATTGGAAGCATTTTAACAATCAAGGAAACCTTTCTTGAAATTCATTACGGAAAGTTAACGCTAAGGAAATTTATACTTTCCTATGAATTATAAAAAGCGTCCACTTCGCGGACATAAGACAAGCCTACTGTCCTTGTAAAAGCCTCTGGTAAGAGCTACACCACAGCTTTTCCCAACTAGCAGGCTTGCCATTATAAAAAGGACTTAATCCTCGCGGTTAAGCCCTTTTTATTCAGAAATGATTTTTATTGCATTAACTTAAATTATGCCGTAAAGCAGTTATTTTGCCTTTTTGACTGTTCTGCCCATAACCATGCCATTTTCATCCTTAAAAAACTGAATGGCAGTATGTACTCTGTCATCCTCATTTGTCCATACTGTTTTCCATACACCTGCTTCTATGTCTTCAAACAGGAAGTCCAAGGAAACCTTCACTTTATTGCCATTGTACTCATAATACGCAAATTCATCATCATGAGTAACTTCCTTTATGGATTTTCTCATTACAAAGGCATTAGCAAACTCATCCTCCGAGCTAGCGATGGTTTTATCATTTGTTCTGGACTCAGGTGCAGGATTTAATAATTCTTTAAGATACTGTTCAGCTTTCTCGTAGTTTGCTTTTTTCTCGTCCAGAGGTAAATCAAAAAGTACACTGGCTTCTTTATTGTTTTCATTAATTGTGATTTCACCTGTTTCTTCATTGTAGCTTACTGTTTCATTGTTGATAGAACTTCCAGTGCCAGCATAAAGATATACTCCTCTATCGGCAAACATCTCAATACTATCGCATTCAATCATTCTGTAAATGACTCCGTCTACTACACATTCGCTATATCCGCCATTCATGGTGAATATGTTCACCAGCCAGGGCTTTTGCCCCTTTATAAGGGGAGAGACTATAAATGTAATTTCACCAAAACTTTCATCACTGACATCAGGCATTGGGCTCCCATCTTTTCTTTCAATTGAGATTACAGCGTAGGTCCTGTCTGGATGAATATCCTGCGATGAATTTCTAAAATCGCTTAAGTTTTCGCCGGAGGTGATACCCATAAGTGTAAAGGTATAATCTCCAGAAGTTATAGATTGATTTATATGAACTGCATTTTCACTATCGAAAGCTTTTGCAAGGGTCTTATCTCCCAGATTTTCAGCAACCTGTTTCGGGCTTAGAAGCTGCCATGCAGCAAATACCGACCCTGACATAATAAAGATAACGGCAGCAATAATGGCAACTGATATTTTTTTACGTGCTGGTTTCATAGTTTTACTCTCCTTAATTCTATACCTAATCTCCTGATTTAGAGCTTCACTAGGTTCAGCTGTCGAAGAAAGTGCCTGATTTAACAATTGATCTAGTTCTTCATATTTATCCATACTGATAACCCTCCAAGACATTTTTTAGATTTTTACGAGCCTTGTGGAGTCTGCTTTTTACAGTACCCTTGGGAATTCTAAGGGCTAATGCTATCTCTTCAACCGACATTTCTGCAGTGTAGTACATGTACAAGGGTATTCTAAGCTTGTCATTAAGTTTATCCGCTGCAGTCCGTATTACTGCGCAGCGTTCTCTTAAAATGACAATCTCTTCTGGTGTTGACATGTTGGTGCACATGATGTTGACCATATCTTCGTTCAGTTCTCCCTCGGGGGCTATTCTTTGCCGCCTGGCATATTTACGGCGATTGTTCTTCCATAGTCCAACTGCGACAGAAATAAGAAAACCTTTTGGATTATTGTTCTTATCAATTTTATTACACATTTCCATCGCTTTTAAGAAAGTTTCCTGATACAGGTCATCAGCATTATCCTTGTCTTTCGCAAGCCTAAGGCAAAATCCATAAACAGCTTTACCATACAGCATCACAAGGCTATCAATATCTATATTGTCCAATGTTTTTCTCCTCTCCGCATGGCACAACTTAATTTAATTCTTTCTGCTATAGCATTCTTAATGCAATATTGCAAATCCATCCCATTCACCTAGAATAGCTATTCCATTAATATATTGTCTCTTACTGGTCATCTGGTTCATTTTGCCATAAAAAATATCCATATATTTATCCATCCAATACCTAGTATGTTATTCAACCATTCATATATGAACCTAATTTTCCCAATCATCATATATCATAACTCAAACTACTCAATATAATCTATATCTTTGTCTGCTTTAAACGGTCAAAAACAAGAATTAATGCTGTCCTCTAATCTCTCTAATATCAACGGCATTGGCTGATATATGTATAGTTTCAAATAAAAAATGAGCTGCCAAATCTGCTGACAACTCATCGCTAAC
>NZ_JAWLCK010000215.1:0-2673 GCF_041687175.1 Lutispora sp. | reverse complement strand
TGCTATTTTCTTCATTCCTTTATCCAATCCCACATATGAGGAGAAGGTATATAAGAATATAATTACAATACCAGTAATTATAAACAAGGGTAAGGTCTTCTCAACTCCATATGAATAGTGCAAACCGCTTGTCAAAAGTGTTATGCACATTGTTAAACCTGAGGTTAAGCCAAGTGTTATTGCCAGCATTGACAACGTATCTATAACATTTGCCCAAACACCTTTTGTTACTTTTTCTCCAAATAATGGTTTAAGTGTTGAGGTTACTGCAAGTCTTTCCTTTTTATTGAAATAAACATATGCTACTGCTAGTCCAGTTAGAGTATACATTGCATAGGGTATAAAAGTCCAATTGTAGAAGGTTCTTCCCATTGCAAACCTTGCAGCTTCCGCTGTTAATGGAGCTATCCCCAATCCATCTAACTCTCCCCATACATTGCCAAAGTATATGAGTGGCTCATTAACACCCCATGTTACAATTCCGGTAGCTACACCGCCGGTTAATGCCATGGCAAACCATGTCCAAAACTTATATTTTGGTTGAGCATCTTTACCGCCGATACGAACATTACCCAGCTTTGAAAACATGATTACACATACAACTATGAGTCCTACGATACTTGCAATCTGGTATAGCCATCCAAATGTGTCCAATGACCAGTAGAAAAATGCCCAGGCTGCCTTAGCTAAGGCGGTATTGCTTACCATACCTAATATTGCGGCACCAGCTACAAAGATAAAGGCTGGTAAAAAGACCCCCATTCTTAGTTCTTTTTTGTCCTTTAATTTTGGATCAATGGATAACATATTTTCACTCCTTTATTTATATTTTAAAAATACAAATTAAATTGTATTTTTAAGCCAATGATTATTATTTAGAGCAGCGAATACTATTTAGCATTGTTTATTATGTTCATCAGTACATCAGATTTTATAAATTCATATGCCTTCTTAATATCAATGCTTAAATTTCTGTCTTTATCCAGGAATGGTACAACTTTTCTAAATTCCTCGTGGGCTAATCTTGTTACTTTCCCTAGTTCAATATCTCCCCTTAGGTCTATTGCCTGAGCAGCATGCATTGCTTCAATACCTATGATATATCTTATATTGTCTATAATTTTAAATACTTTGTCTGCCGCTAAAGGCAAATTGCTGGCGTGATCTTCTATGCTTCCTGCCACCGCGAAAAAGTCCATGGATGATGGATTAGCAAGCATTCTGTTTTCTGTATCCAGGTAAGTAAAGATTTTTTGTATAGTACCATATGCTATGGTCTTAATATCACAAGGAGTCAGGAATCTTGTTAATTTTGTAAACTCCGGATCTGCCAGCTTAATCAATCTGTAGCAGGAAGCTTTAGATAGATGATTTAATGCATTAGCCAACATTTCCACTGCCACCGCCAGGGTTGTAGTCTCGAAATTTGAGCTTACTTGTGTTCTATCTTCGTCATAAATTATACACGGATTATCATCAGTGGAATTGATCTGTATCAGGAATATTTCTTTTATAAAGTTCAAAACATCAAGAACTGTACCGCTTATTGTATGGGCACCTCTGAAGCTTAAAGGATCTTGCAAGGCTCTATCCTTGTGTGGTTTATATAAATAGCTTCCTTCTAGAAATTTACGGCACTCTCTTGCGCATTCTATTTGCCCCTTCAGGCCCCTAAGTTTATTTACCTTCTCGTCCAATGAGCCTACTACTCCATTTAGGCCTTCCATGCTCATGCAGTATATCAGATTTGACATATGAACCAAATCTTCTGCTTCCTTAATCAATATATAGGCCATAGCCTCTCCTTCAGCATTTGAAGAAACTATGCTCAATCCGTCTTTGGGTCCTAAAATAGCAGGTTCTATATCTTCTTTCTTAAGAGCCTCTATTGATGGCATTATCTCTCCTTTGTAACTAACTTCCCATTCCCCAATAAAGCATAGGCCAATATGAGATAGAGTTGTAATGTCAGCCTCACCTATAGATCCTCTTCTGGGAATTCTGGGATGAATGCCTCTGTTCAAAAATTCCTTGTATAGATTCATTATCTCAACAGATATGCCAGTAGAGCCTGCCAATGCATGATTAAGTCTTAATAGCAATATGGCTCTTACTTCTTTATCATCATGATAAGGCTCCACTCCTAAACTATGGCTGTACAATAAATTCCTATTATATTGTTCAAAAAAGTCCTTATCAAACTCCTTGTCTTTATTCCAGCCTACGCCTCTATTCAAACCGTATACAGGTTCACCTTTCGCTGCTAAGTCAAACAATATCTGGCGAGCATGAGCTACTCTTTTTATAGCTTCTTCTTCAATCTCTACCATTCGATTGTTATAGACTACCTCGTAAATCTCATCTAATGTCAAGTTTTTACCATCTAACACTACTTTCTCCATAAAATCAGAGGCCTCCTTATTATCTAAATTTTATATGCCTAAGAAGGTATAAACTGTTAATTTACATATTTAACCTTCTATAGCTGCCAAAACTTTTTCAGGAGTTAATGGCAAAGAAGAAAGCCTTGTTCCTAAAGCATCATTCACCGCATTGACTATGGCAGGTGCCACTGGTACAGTACAAAGTTCTCCAATACTCTTAGCACCATAGGGTCCATAATCTTCTCCTTCTTCAATCAACAGGGTTTTAACCCTCGGCATATCTGGTGCA
>NZ_JAWLCK010000214.1:0-2703 GCF_041687175.1 Lutispora sp. | reverse complement strand
AGGGATTAAGCATGAAAAAAAAAGCGGTGCTCAGACAGCTGGAAGAGGAATTTGACAGTCTCACCCCAAGCTTTCAGAAAATAGCAAATTATATCTTAATAAACTATAAATATATACCAGCCATCTCTTCAGCTGATTTAGCCGAAAAAGTAGGAGTTAGTGATGCTAGCATTGTAAGGTTTTGTCAGAGATTAGGCTATGAGGGTTTTATTGAATTTAAAAATCTTTTGTTGATGGAAATAAATGATACCGGAGAAAATCCGGTTGACAAGATGCTAAAGTCCATACAACTAATGGGAGAAGATAATAAGGATTATGCTTACCTTTTTCAAAATGAATTAGCAAATCTAAATAGAACCATTATGAACTTCGATGCAAATGTGTTGAAGTCTGCAGTAAGTGAGATTGAGAAAGCTAAAAAAGTATATATACTGGGGATGGGAAGTTGCAAGCCTATAGCCGAGTTGATATATCACAATTTTAGAAGATTGGGTTTGAATTGTGAGACTATTACATATGGGGGTATAGCCTTATATGAAAATTTGTATAGGATTGATAATGATGATCTGCTAATTGCCATTAGTTTCCCCAGGTATTCCATCGACTCATATAATGCAATGAAGCATGTTCATGGTATAAAAGCTAAGTCTTTAATAATTACAGATAATAATGAAAATAAACTTGCCCAACTTGCTGATTATGTTTTAATCGCAACAAGTGAGATTCCCATATATTTTTACAATTCTTATGTAGGACCTATAGCTCTATGCAATATACTGGTATTCGAATATTTTTCTAGAAACAAAGAAAAATGTTTAAAACATCTGGAAAATATAAAGAACTTGAGTAAGTATTTTATTTCAAAATGATGAATATTTAATTTAAGACTATGGTTAAAGCCTAGTCTTTTTTTATCGTATAAATAATCAAAAAATTTAAACTATTTTTGTAATAATACTTGCAAAATAACAATATTATTATTATAGTGTAATTAATGCTACATTGTTTTCTTAGAAATTTTATTTAAGGGGTACGTGTATGAACTATATAACATTGAGAGATACCGTAGTGGAGATAGACCTTGATAAGATGGCTTACAACATGAGAAAAATTAGAAAGATGGTTGGAGATAGTGTAGCCATAGCGGCTGTTGTTAAGGCTAATGGTTATGGTTGCGGTGCTTTAGATATTGCTCCTACAATTATGGAAAATGGGGCAGACTACTTAGCTGTTGCAACATTGTCAGAAGCACTTGAATTGAAAAGAAGGTACAGAGACTACAGTATATTTATTATGGGTTATACTCCTGACGACCAGTTAAAGTATATAGTTGAGAATGATATAACTCAAACTATTTTTTCATTAAGACAAGCTAAATTATTAAATGATTTAGGAATACTTTCGTGTAAAAAACCAAAGGTTCATATAAAATATGATACAGGCTTTAACCGATTAGGCTTTATCGACTGCGATGAAAGCATATCAGAAATTCATGAGATATTTAAGTTAAAAAATTTGAATGTTGAAGGAATATTTTCGCATTTCGCACTGACTAGTCCTGAGGAAGATGAGAGACAGTATAGGAAATTTATAAAGGCAGTAAATAAGATTGAATCATTAGGTTGGAGCTTTAAATATAAGCATATCTGTGATAGCATTGCCACTGTTGATTATCCTCAGTACAGGCTCAATATGATAAGACCAGGAGCAATAATATATGGTTTAAAATCCTATGAGAATGAACGTATCCATTTTAAACAGGTAATAACATTTAAGTCAAAGGTTTACTTTATTAAAAAGATAAAAAAGGGTGAAGGTATAAGCTACAACTATCTTTGGAGGGCAGAAAGAGACAGTGTCATAGGCACTATTCCCTTCGGCTATGCTGATGGTTATCCCAGAAATATGAGGGGTAAAGGATATGTACTCGTAAAGGGGATGAAGGCACCTATAGTTGGAGTAATATGCATGGATCAATGCATGGTAGATCTTACAGATATAGAAGATGTAAAAGAAGGAGATGAGGTTATCATCTACGGAGACGGAACAAATGATGCTTTGGATGTACAAGCCATATCTGAACTGGCAGACACAAACAAAAATGAGATAATGTGCAGGATTACCAGAAGAACCCCTCGTGTATATATAAAGGATGGCAAAGTAGTGAAGGTGCTTGATTATTCGCTGGATTCGAGTATTGAAGATAAGAGCGAAATATAAAAGGAGGTGCGTATAAGTGGGTAAGTATATTATAAAAAGAATCCTTTCGGCAATGTTAACCATCTGGTTTATTATTACCATTACTTTTTTTCTTATGAAAGTAATTCCCGGCGATCCATTCAGTGCAGATAAGATGCCCAATGCAGAGATAAGAGAAGCCATCTTTGCAAAATATGGACTAGATAAACCTCTTTACATACAGTATTTTAAATATCTCAGCAATTTCATTAGAGGGGATTATGGTGTGTCCTATATGAAACAGGGTCTCACTGTAGAGAGGATAATTTCCGATGGGTTTCCTTATTCATTGATGATAGGCTCATACGCCTCTGCTCTTATAATTATAGTAGGTATCTCTATGGGAATAGTATGTGCTTTGAGACAAAACAAGCTTATTGACAGATTTGTTATGATTCTTGCAACCCTCGGAGCCACTATACCTAGCTTTGTCCTAGCTACAGGTTTTCTGTATTTGTTCAGTTC
>NZ_JAWLCK010000213.1:0-2712 GCF_041687175.1 Lutispora sp. | reverse complement strand
GATAGAAGAAGAGTTCACAAAGAATAAGCCTTTCACAGGAAAAAGAATTGTAATGTCAATACATCTTGAAGCAAAGACTGCCTATCTTGCAAAGGTTTTGAAGGCAGGAGGAGCAGAGGTTTCCATAACGGGAAGCAATCCACTGTCTACCCAGGATGATGTGGCTGCAGCTTTGGCAGAGGATGGACTTCATGTCTATGCCTGGTATAATTCCAACGCGGAAGAATACAATGAGCATCTCAATGCGGCTCTTGATATAAAGCCCCATATAGTTATAGATGATGGGGGAGATTTGGTTCATTTATTACATAGCACAAGACAGGAATTGGTACCTGACATATTGGGAGGCTGTGAAGAAACAACAACAGGTGTATTGAGGCTGAGAGCCAGAGAGAAGGCAGGCCAGCTTTTGTTTCCAATGATTTCTGTAAATGATGCTTACTGCAAATATCTTTTTGACAATAGATACGGCACCGGTCAATCCGTATGGGATGGAATAATGAGAACCACTAACCTCATCGTAGCTGGCAAAACTGTGGTGGTCATAGGTTACGGCTGGTGCGGAAAAGGAGTAGCAAATAAAGCAAAAGGCCTGGGCGCTAATGTGGTGGTTTGCGAAGTGGATCCCATAAAAGCCATAGAGGCATACATGGACGGCTACAGGGTAATGCCTTTGACTGAAGCTGCTTCCATAGGAGATTTTTTTGTAACTGTGACAGGATGCACTAAGGTGTTGACAAAAGAGCACTATGAGAAGATGAAGGACGGAGCCATACTTGCCAACGCAGGTCACTTTGATGTGGAGATATGGAAGCCGGATTTGGATGATCTAGCTGTTGAAAAGAAGATAATGAGAAACAATATTATGGGATATGTGATGAAAGACGGCAGAGTTATAAATTTACTGGCAGAAGGAAGACTGGTAAACCTGGCAGCAGGAGATGGGCATCCGGCAGAAATAATGGATATGAGTTTTGCATTGCAGGCCTTGTGTGCTGAGTACATAAAAGATAATTATAGCAGCCTGGATAAAAAGGTATATGAAGTGCCTGATGAGATAGACAGGAAAATTGCATTTATGAAGCTGGAAGGTATGGGTATAAAGATTGATGCCCTCAGTAAAGAGCAAGATGAATACTTAAAAGGATGGGGAGAATAGATGAGTCTGTTGCTGATAAATGCCTCCGTAATAACATGTGATGAAAAAGGAACTCTCATCAAGGATGGAGCAGTAGGGATAAAGGATGGAATTATAGATTATGCAGGTCTAGTACAAGGTAATTTAGTTGAAAACTACGAAAGAGTCATTGATTTGAGAGGCAAGGCTATAATGCCTGGTTTTGTAAATGCTCACAATCATGCTGCAATGACCATGTTCAGGAACTATGCTGATGATCTGAAGCTTATGGACTGGCTGTTTGATAAAATATTTCCTCTGGAAGATAAGCTTACAGAAGAGGATGCTTATTGGGCTTCCTCCCTGGCGATGCTGGAGATGATAAAGGGAGGCACAACTGCCTTTTGTGATATGTATATGTTTATGGACAAAACCGCAGAAGCGGTTGCCCAATCATGTATGAGAGCAGCTTTGGGAAGAGGACTTCAGGGGGAATCTGCTGAAGGAGCTGATCATAGAATATCGGAAGCTCTTGAACTCTATAAGAGTTTTCATAACAGCAGCAATAGAAGGATCAGGGTGAATCTTGCACCCCATTCTGTTTATACCTGTTCTTTTCCTTATCTTGAAAAGGTGGCCAGGGTTGCCCGGGAAATTAAGGCTGATATACAGATACACCTTTCTGAAACAACAGATGAGGTCAAAAATTGTATAGAAAAGTATGGCATGTCACCCATCAAGCTTGCTGATAAAGCAGGACTGCTGAATGAAAGAACCATAGCTGCCCATTGCGTAGTAGTTGATGATGAAGATATGGAGATATTGAAGGAAAAGAAGGTCAATGTGGTGCACAATCCAGGAAGCAATATGAAACTTGCCAGTGGAATAGCACCCATAAAAGCCATGGCAGATATGGGAATCAATATAGCCTTGGGAACAGATGGAGCTTCCAGCAACAATAATTTAGATATGCTGGAGGAGATGAGGACTGCAACCTATCTTCAAAAAGTTATCACTAAGGATCCTACAGCTCTTCCTGTAGACCAGGTACTTAGAATGGCAACTATAAACGGTGCCAGAGCCTTAGGCTTTGATAATGTAGGAGAGGTAAAAAAAGGCATGGCCGCTGACTTAATAGTTATTAATACAGATAAACCCTGGTATTACCCCAAGTACAATGTAAAATCTGCCATATTATATTCCGGGAACTCTTCTGATGTCGAATTCGTCATAATAGATGGGAATATTGTAATGGAAAAAGGTCAAGTATTGACCATGGATGAAGAACGAATTTTATATGAAGTTCAAAAAAGAGCGTTTGATTAGAACACGGATTAACACTGATATAATCACGGATTAGCGCGGAGGGTATTTTTTAGTGGTTAAATATTAGCCCGCCGTGTTAATCAGTGGTTAGTTCCGTGTAAATCAGTGTTCTTCTGAATGACCCATAAGGAATACCCTAGCTCTCGCAGCACGTAACACGAAACCCGTAACAGGACGGAAAATGTATACCCTAGGCTACGCAATCAATATGATACAATACAGTGAAATCTAAGTAATATATAATAGAGTATTTTCATTAACTTTGTTAG
>NZ_JAWLCK010000212.1:0-2852 GCF_041687175.1 Lutispora sp. | reverse complement strand
GAAAAAATACTTCTGCCTGAGTCAACTAACCATCCAATCCCAACAAATCCTACATTAGCGTCTGTAACATCTTGTGCTAATCGTTTTCCAATTTCGCCATGAAGAACTTTTTCAGCGTGTTTTTTGTTTGCAAACAGGTAAGGCAATCCTGCTATCTTCATACTGTCAACACCGAAATCATAAACAACAGATGCATCACTTCTATACATATCAAGTGAACCCAGCTGTATCTGTTGCATACATTCTCCACCGCTGCCCATCATTGCATTTGGATATATTTCAACTTTGATTCTTCCATCTGTTTTTTCCTCTAATATTTCACCGAATCTTTTTATGTACATAACAATACCAGTAGTTTCAGGTTGGCTGTCAGCAAATTTAATTACATGCTTTTTTGCTTCTTCTACTTCCTTAACTTCATTTTCCTTAACTTCGCTGCTTGTTGGTGTTTTAGCGGAACATCCAGACGCTACCATTGAAAAAGCAAGTACTAGAGCTAACACTAAAATTAAACTTCTTTTCATTTTAATTTTCCCCCTTGATTTTTTTCAACAATTGACTGTAGTACATGATATTCTCGGAAATCAGTGTCTTAATTTTTCCTCCGGCTCTCACCCCCTTATTGTGTTTGCCAACTAATCAGCCAGCACTTATAATAATGGTCCTTTTATTGAGTATAGCCTTCTATAATTGTTTTCTATAGCAGCATCTATTAATGACTTAATTTGAACCACTACTTAGTGCTCTCCTTCAGCTTGCTTGTAGTATCCCTTACAACAACTTTTACAGGTAATTCTGGGACTCTTACTTTTTTATTCTCAATAAGACTAATTAGTTTTTTAACTGAATTCTTTCCTTTATCAAAAATTGGCTGCTGTACTGTTGTTAACCCAAAATTGCTAGCAAGATCGATATCATCAAAGCCTACTACTGAAACATCCTCAGGTACTTTCTTCCCTTTGCTTGTGATGGCATCAATAGCTCCTATAGCAATCATATCACTGCAAGCAAATACTGCAGTTGGAAGTGTTTCGAAAGAATTCATTGTTTTGTAACCAGTTTCAAAAGTAGGTGTACCTTCTCTAATTAGTGAGTCATCTATTGGAACTCCGTATTCTTTCATCGCATCCTTATAACCTTTGAGACGTTCCTTATTAGCCATTAATGAACTAAAGCTACTTATAAAAGCTATTCTCTTATGCCCTAAAGATAATAAATATTCTACAGCCATCTTAGCGCCTTGATAGTTATTTATGTCCACACTGTTTGATTTATAATTATCAGGTAACTCAGTAGTACTAACAAAAGGGATATTATATTCATAAAATTCGTCTAATAAATTCATATGGTTTACACCAGCACTTAAGAGGATAAATCCTTCAATCATATAATTATTAAAAAGATCAATGTATTCATTCTCTTTTGCATAACAAAACATTAATTGATATCCTAGTTTGTTAATCTCTGTAGTAATACCATGTAAAACTCTTAGATAATAGGGGTTAATAAATATATATTCCGTCCCTTGAAGAGCAATCAGTCCAATTATTTTACTGTGCTTTTTTGAAATTGCAGTGGCAAGAGCATTGGGTTTAAATTTATATTGTTTTATAATTGACAAAATTCTTTCTTTTGTCTCGCCACTAACATCAGGTTTATTATTCAAAACCCGTGAAACTGTTGTTTTTGAAACATTTGCTAAACTGGCAATTTCTGAAATTGTTAAGTTTTTCATTGCAGCATCCTCTTTTTTAATTTCGTTTTAAAATTTCCGAAATCGATACCGTAACCGGTTTCGTAATTAATATTATATTACACAATTAAAAAATCATTGTCAAGTATTTCCCTCGTTTGTCAGATTATAAATATACTTCGAAATGTCCTACTAGGCAATTTGCCTTTACACCTCTGAATTCTTTGCAATACAGGTTGGATATGTAAGGAGCAGGAAATGTTGGACAGAATGGATATAATGAAAAAAAGTAAAAGAACCTTCTCTTTTACTTTTCTTTTTGCTTCTACATTACAGGTGATGTAAGAAGCGGATTCTGCTTCAATATACGGGCTAATATGTTCAGCCCCTTTATCAGCTGCTCGTCATTCTTTACTGCACCCAGTGAAATTCTCACTGCATTTGGTGGTTGTTGGTTTCCTACATAGAACTTGTATGCCGGTATTACTCTTACCTTATTCAGTAGAGCGATGTTTTCAAGATCTGCACCGGACCACCCTTCAGGAAGGTTAAGCCATAAAAACATACTGCTTTCATTGGCGTGAAATGAAAAGCCCTTAAGTATATCCTCTGCAAGCCGGAGTCTATGAGCAAGTACCTGTCTTTTTTTATTTATTATTTCTGCAGCAGCGCCGCTTTCAATTAAACGAGATGCTATTTCTGAGCTTAACGGAGTAGCCATCCATATAGTACTTGTAACAACCTGAATAAACTTGTATAATAGCTGTTCTGGGACAGCTACATAAGCTATCCTCAGTCCCGGCAGCAATGCTTTTGAAATACCGCATATAAAAATCCCTTTATCAGGCACAAGGGCGCTTAAAGCTGTCCTTTCTGTCGTATTTGTAAAATTATATATATCGTCTTCAATAAGAGTCAGGTCATACCTATGGATTATATCCGCAATAGCCTGTTTTCTATCATCTGACATCACAGTTGCTGTGGGATTTTGCATATTAGGCATAAGATAAATCCCTTTTATTTGATACTTCTTACAGGTGCTTTCAAGGCTATCGGGAATCATACCCTCTGAATCCATTGCTATGGGTTCAAGTCTAATGTTACTGAGCTGGGCTGCGTTCTTGATTCCGGTAAATGTAAGTGAATCCACAGCAATTCT
>NZ_JAWLCK010000211.1:0-2931 GCF_041687175.1 Lutispora sp. | reverse complement strand
TCAGATCTTGCCCAAAACATTGTAATCAGAACCGGTGAAGCAGATTTTTATCATCTGCTGGACAGTCCTCAAGATGTTTCAGGCAACTACATAAACTACGGGTTTCTTCAGACCAATGTTTCTGCTATGGGAACTATGTATAAAATACCAAATGTAAAGTCATTCATCGAGAAGACTGAACATAGAAAGTTTCCAATTGATAATATAAAGATTTCATTCAGGGTTAATAATGAATTTGAAGCAATGGAAGAAAGATTCAGCATAAACTTCAAAACCGATGACAATAAAAAGCACAGCAACTGGTCTTATACAGAAGATATTAACGATGCAGATGTGGAAATTAAATGTAATCTGTCGGATTTATCTTCACTTCTTATGGGAAGTGCTGATTTGGCCCCATTAGTGAGACTGGGGATTGTAAGCATAAGCAATGAATCTGAAACAGACAGATTGGACAGACTATTCCATTACAATCAAAGACCCTTTACCAATACCGACTATTAAATAATTATACATAATTTGCACTATAAAGGATGTATTATACTATATCCATTTTAGTGCATTAATTTTTTGTTTTGTTATTGACTCATATATCCATGATTGATATAATAGGTATATCAATGATGGATATATGGAGGCGGATTATGGCGAAAACAAGTCCTTATGAATCTGGAGAACTGACTGATAGTATTTTTCTAATACTTTTAGCAACCCTGAAACCAATACATGGTTATAGGATAATGCAGGAAATTGTGAACATGACAGATGGAACTGTAGAGATCGGTCCTGCAACCATGTATACCACACTTAAGAAACTAAAGGACGCTGGATGGATTTTGGATATTGGTGAAGAGGATGGAAAGATACTCTATGAGATAACCGAGGAAGGAAGAAAGATTTTAAAAATGAACTTTGATTATCGTAAAAATATCATATCTGTTGCAGAAAAGTGGCTTGGAGGTAAGAATAATGGTTAAGTATAAATATAAAATGTGCAGTGGTTTAGCAATAATGCCTGAGCACGACATGAAGCTTTTGAAAGACATGAGTAAAAAAGGATGGCATTTAGTTGGAATGAAAGGTTTACTCTACCGTTTTGAAAAAGGTGAAGCTTGTGATTATGACTATGCTTTAAACACTGAGATGGTAATCGAAAAAGATATGCTTTCCTATTATGAAGCAAGCGGTTGGTATCCAGTAGTTATAGAACCTGGCTACCAAATCTTCAGAGCTAAGGAAGGTACTGTTCCAATTTTTAGTGATAAAGCTTCAGAAGAGGAAGTACTTGAAAAAAACCAGAAGCATACCGGTAAGTGGGCTAGTGTTTTTGGAATACTGCTAGCTGCATGGCTTATTATTATGAACATAATTAATTTAGGATTTATTAAGGTAGTAGTATTGATAGCCCTTAATACTTGTTTTGTTTTTACATTTTTACCGTTCCTAGGCTTTAGCAGATCCTTAAGGAAGTTACGCAAAAACAACTGGTAATAGCTGAAAACGCTTTTAAAATCTTAATAGGAAGTGTTTTTGTTAATTGGTAATAATGTAATTATATAAGACTGTACATTTAAGGCTTGGACAAAAAAACAAGCATATCAGAAAGGAAGATAAATACATGAAAAGAGGCCAAATACTAGAGGTACTAATTGAAGATACAAAGTACCCTTCAATAGGTATCGTCAAGGTAGAAGATAAAATAGTTGAAATTAAGAATGCCATGCTGGGAGAAAAGGTGCTGGTGAGAATTACAAAAAACAGGAAGGATAAAGCAGAGGGAAAAATCCTTGAAATACTTCAATACCCAGAGGGATCTATAGAACCATCATGCCCTCATTTTAAAGAGTGTGGAGGATGTAGTCATCAGCACATACCCTACGAGATACAGCTTCGCCAGAAGGAACGGGAAGTGCTTAAGCTTTTTGAAAATGCAGATATAAAAGGCTACAAATATGAGGGTATCGAAAAAAGCCCTCTGGAATTTGAATATAGAAACAAAATGGAATTCACCTTTGGAAATCTTACCAAGGATGGAGAGATGACCCTTGGCATGCATCAATCCGGCAAATTCTATAATATAATTCCCATTGAACAATGTAAGATAGCAGATAATGACTACAATATACTAGTAAAGACTATATCAGATTATTGCAGAAGAAAAGAACTGCCTTTTTACAACAAGATGAGCCATGAAGGATATCTAAGATACCTGGTAATAAGAAAATCCTTCAGGAGAGAAGAACTTCTAGTTAATATAATAACCACGACCCAACTGGAACACGACTTTACAGAATTAGTAGACGAACTTCTAAAGCTCGATTTAAATAATACATTGGTAGGTTTTCTCCATACAAAAAATGATTCCCTTTCTGATGCGGTAATCAATGAAGGCTATGATGTATTATACGGTAGAGATTATATAGTCGAAGAGATTTTAGGATTGAAATTTAAAATATCTGCCTTTTCATTTTTCCAGACTAATTCATTAGGCGCTGAGAAACTCTATAGTGTTGTACAGGACTACCTGGGAGATGCCAAGGGAAAAGTGGTCTATGACCTATACTGCGGTACAGGCACAATAACCCAGATTGTATCCCAGAAAGCAGATAAGGTCTATGGAATCGAATTGATAGAGGAAGCAATAGAAGCAGCCAAAGAAAATGTAAAGCTTAATAATATAGATAATATAGAATTCATAGTTGGTGATGTGGGAGAAAAGCTGAAGGAGATTGACGAAAAGCCTGATCTAATCATTATAGACCCGCCACGCCCAGGAGTTGGACCAAAAGCCCTGCAGCAGATTATTGATTATGGTGTACCACAAATGGTCTATGTATCCTGCAACCCAAAAACCTTGGTTGAGAACCTGAAGGATATGATAGAGGCAGGATATAAAGTGGAGAGGATGAAACTTGTGGATATGTTTCCCCA
>NZ_JAWLCK010000210.1:0-3032 GCF_041687175.1 Lutispora sp. | reverse complement strand
AATGATTCTTTTTCTCGCCATAAAAATCTCCTCCTATGATTTTAGTATTCTACCATAGAAGGAGATAATTAGTTTACATAAAATATTTTACAGCCTCGCAGTTGCCCGCACTAACGGTTTAGCAATGCGTGATTATGCTTTTTGTAAACTACAATAACTTTTTATAATCCTTGATATACATGCATTTTATCGTTCCAACCTTTTATATTCTATGATAATTTTTGACTACTGTTTATAATTGTAGTAGTCAAATAGTAGTCAAAAAAATCGAGCACTATACTTGTTTATCGCTTTTAAATATATCAATATTGGGAATTTCTGTTTTCGGCATTTGCCCCAATGAAAGAGTTTCTGTGTTTAACTTAAGCATAAGTTGTTCTATTTGTTCTGAATTTAAAACAAACTTAAATTTATCTTTTGCTTCTTTAAGTTTTTCAATTTGCTTAGTAGTTAATTTCTTCCCTTTCTTTTCTAGCTGTTCTAACTTTTTATATTCTTTATAACTTAATTCACCGTTTATTTTTCTAATAATATATTTTTTCAATCCTTTAGTTTTAAACCATAATACTATTACCTTCTTTTTCAGCCATTTAACAAATCGCCATACTCTGCCGATAATAAACATAAATATGTTTTTAAGAATATAAAGCAGAAGCACCGCCAAAACAGAGCTAATTACAGATGTGATTATTATATCTTTGCCAGTTAACTCCGTACTCTTTAGCATGTTATTAAAATTATCATGCAGACTTGACCCGTCCAAAGCTTTTCCTCCCTTTGTTTCCGTCTATATCTTACATATAAATACAAATAATGTCAACGAGTTCCCATACTATTGTTAGCTGACAACAAAAAACCGGAGTGTTATCCCCGGTAAGCTCTAACCCTTTCATATATAGGGGGAGCAATGCTCCCCCTAGTTTAAGCCTTTCCTTTCCCATATTTCAGTTCTATATTTACTCTTAAATCCTCTACTTCAGCCAAAAGCTTTGGATTAATGCGTGCTTTCACTAATTTTTTCGATAGTGCATTATATTTATCTGCGTATTCGCTCCAATCCTTACGAAAGGATTCAGAAAACCCTGATTCTCTTTGATATATAGTATTTGCCTGCATAATCTATCCCTCCTATTTAATTTGCCTGCAGCTTATTATGTATTGCAAACTTTATTCCCTCTGCGAATCCTGCATCATAAGCAGCATCTTTAGCAAGGGCCTCCATCCAGCCAACAGCAGAATCAAGTTCAAAGCCTATCTCTTTATCAATCTTTTCAATTAATTTGAGATATTTCTCATTTGTTTTTTCATAGTCAGTCTGTTCCAGCAATCTGTCAATAGCCACATAATGTTTTTCCATCTCTATCCCCATAATGTAATGTGTTATACCGTACATAATAAATTTCCTCCTTTTATTTATTTTGGTTTAGTTTTCCAACATTGCATGGAGGTTATGCATTATGCTATACTAATAGCAAAGCTAACCTTATACAAGGTTGGTACTGCGTGAGGAAGTCGGTTATCTTGGCGGATGGCGGCTTCCTTATTTTTTGCTTCTTTTGGTAATTTCGATATTCTTAATTGCTCCTTCCAAATAAAGCTTTGCAAGCTCCTCAAGAATATCATTCACATCAACATTGTTTTCAAGTGCCTTAACTTTAAGTTTTCTTAACAAATCTGCATCCACTGTAGTCCTAAATGGTATTCTTTCACCCAATAACAACCACCCCCTTTTACTTGTGTGTTTTTATGATTCTAAGAACATTATATTCTATGTTTCTATGGCTGTCAATGCTTTTTTACTTTTTAATTTAATACTGGAGCTCTAGCTCGGCATGTCTGTGGAGCATACAAAAAGCACCCTAATGGGTGCAATTGTTGATATTCAGTTACTCAAGGTATAAAAATATCCAGTCTTTTCTTGCTTTTATGCCTATATCTGATAAATTAAAATATGTTTCATTTTGATATGTTACTGTATCTATATTATATTTTTTACTGTCTTTATATTTAACCACATTATTCTTGTTAGGTATTACCCATTCATCTCTATCAGAATATTCTCTTTTGTATTTGCGTAATAGTTGTTCTGGAATATAGCCTTCATTATCTTTAACTATATAAAGAACAATGTTGTTTGATATTCCAAACGGACTTTCTTTAATAATATGATGAGTTGCTTTTGCTTCTTCTTCATCATTAACAAATATATTTTCTGTTTTAGGAGATTGCTTGTTTATAACTGTTATCGTTACCGTCCCAGTCTTACCGCTTTCATCTATTTTATCAATGGTTCCTCTCAGGTTAATAGATGATAGCTTTCTAAATCTAATACCTTTATATGATATTAGGTTACCGTTATCAAAGCTTTCTCCTGATTTCTCGGTAAGATTATATATATTGACATTTCTTAATATATTATAATTAACATGTCCATCAGATATATATAATTCATCTTTAAAAGTTATAAAACTAGCATGAGATAGCCCTGGAATATTAGATTCAATAGAACCTCGCTCTAAATATTTTGCTTGTTCTCCTGTATCTAATACAATATTTTGATTATTCTCTCTTTCCGACCTCTCTCTTTCTTGTATTTCTTTTATTTTTTCTTCTGTGAACGGAATAATTATATCTTTAGTCAGAGATAAGTTGTTAGTTTCGTTTTTCAAGCCACTTACCTCCGCTTGTCCTAGTTCTGCATTCCATTCAACATTAAGTCCGGCAGCCTCTAATATTTTTCTTACAGAACCAATCGTATGCCCTTTATAAGTCATTAATGGTAATTCAGGGTCGTTATACTCTTGTCCGTATATTATAAGTTTATAATCAGCCTTATGACATATGTATTCTTCTATAGATGCCGCCAAAGGTATTGAGCCGAATATAATCCCACCAACCAGTACACCAAGTATAAACTTTTTCATAATTGTATACCTCCCTTAATATACTCTCATTTTCTTCGATTATCTTAATTTTTCACAGTATTTCATTTTAATTTTGTTGAGCCAACTCTCCAGGCATTTCATAAATCT
>NZ_JAWLCK010000209.1:0-3055 GCF_041687175.1 Lutispora sp. | reverse complement strand
TATTTAACCTTTGAGGATGAAAATGGCGAGAGAACTGAATTCTCTGTGAGCGGCAGCTTTTACAGCATGCATGCGGAGGGAGACACAGGGATGCTGACTCATCAAGGTACTAGATTCATACATTTTGAAAGAGATAGATTTTGAAGAATAAACAGGAGACTGATGCTTGCCTCCTGTTTTTGCTTATATGTAAGAAAATAATACAACATAATTATGAATATATGTCAGAAAACTCAATATTTATCTTTTCCACATGACTATTTATATCCATAGAATCCGGAAGAATGTTTATATCTCCTGAATCTGTCAAAGTTATGCATGGTAATTCTATTATAAATTCAGTGCCTTCATCTGGCTTGCTATACAAAGTAATGTTACCGTCATGTTTTTCCACAAGAGCTTTTACCAGAGATAATCCAATACCACTTCCCTCAGATTGTCTTGTCAAGGATTTGTCTACCTGCTGAAATCTATCAAATATTGTCTTTTGTTTATGCAAAGGAATTCCTATGCCGTTATCCTTTACAGATATGGTGAGTTTTTCATTATTTTCATTGACCTTAACCCAAATATTCCCTCCCATGGGTGTAAACTTAATTGCATTTGACAGCAGATTTAAAATAATCCTCTCAATGGCATCAGGGTCGCAGGCTATTGTTTTCTCATTCAAATCGGATTCAAACATAATAATAATGGATTTGCTCACTGCATACTCAGCTACAGATTGGGTTATCTCCCTAATTAGTTTGACAATATCATAGTTTTGCGATTTTATTTCATAATAATTAGCATCTATCTTGGTTATATCGATAATATTGTTCACAATCCTCAGCAACCTGAAACAATTTTGCTGCATCATTTTCAGATATTTGTTCCTATATTTGTCGCAACATGGTTTATTGTCACTTAATTTCATCAACTGTATGGCAGCTAAGATGACATTAAGGGGAGTCTTGAGTTCATGAGATATGTTGGAGAAAAATTCCGTCTTCATCTTGTCGCTTTCCATGGAATATTCTAATAGCTGCCTTTTCTTGGCAATGTCCTTTTTCAGTTCATCTATTTCCATAAGGTGAGTTATATCTCTTACTACCGATAAAACCACATGACGGCCTTGAAAAATGTATTTAGTTGCAACAATCTCAACATCCTTTACTTCTCCGTTGCCGCAGTTAAATTTACTTATCAAGAAATTGAATTCCTTATTTCCCTTTAATACATTATTAATAAATCTTTGAAGGTTTATTTCCATCTCTGGGATAACTAATATAGCCATGGATCTTCCCAACAATTTATAGGAATTCTTGACTCCGATCATTTGTACAGCTGATTCATTGCAATAAAATATTGTTTTTTCATCATGAATAAAAACAGCATCAGGCAATAACTCAAGAAGTTTTCTGTATCTTTCCTCACTTCTTTCAATCTGCCTGTCTTTTATGAGAATCTCTACATTTCTTATGAGACCTAGCTTGTCCTCATCCTTGGTAATAACATAGCTGTGATTCTTTATTATCTCCGCTATAGCAAATGCATCCACTTTATTTGCATCATAAAGACATATTACTATAAATGGTAGTTCACTAATATATCTATTAACACTTCTCTCATAATGTAAAAATGTCCTATAGAAGCTTTTCTCCAGCCAGGCAGTATCTGCAATGGCTCTGAGTCCATCACATCCACTATCTACTGCCTGTTTGACTAGATCAGTCCATTGCTTATTGATCCTTACTTCATTAAAGCTATTGTCTTTTATATACCATTGGCTATAGTGTATTATTTTTAACCGACCCCTTTGGAGGTATGAATCCACATCATCCACATATTCGCTTAACTTCTCTTTTATTTCTTCATAAGTTGTGTTATCCGAATAAATCCATATGCAGAGCTCATTGTTGATTAAACCGGATTGTATATATGTAACACCCGTTTGAAAGAAATCCTCTTTTGATGAGTATAGTTGTCCAATATGTGTACCCCAGGAAATATCACCTATTATGTTTACACCTAAATTCCTAAGTCTCCTGTCCATAATTGTCCCCCTATAGCAAATGGCAGATGGTTACCTATGTTTAGCCTATTTGTCATATTTTGTTTGACCATTAATTATTTTAAAGAATTGTCATATGTTTGTCAATATTGTGTCTTTTGTGCTGCTACTGGATTTCTTAAGAAATTTGTAATAATTCTAGTTGTTTTTTCTTAAACAGTGTATGCTATTATTACTAATAGAGATATCTCAGAGAATTCAGGGGTGAGCGTGAATGTACAATATTCTTGTTGTAGAAGATGAAAAGGAAATAGCGGCCGCTATTGAAGTATACTTAAAAAACCAGAATTATGGGGTATATAAAGCCTATAACGGCATGGAAGCAATTAAGATTTTTCAAAAGGAACAAATAGACTTAATACTTATGGATGTGATGATGCCCACAATGGATGGTATCCAATCAACTATTAAAATTAGAGAGACCAGCAACGTACCAATAATTTTTCTCTCTGCCAAGTCGGAAGATACTGATAAAATTATGGGACTTAATATCGGCGCCGATGATTATATTACGAAACCTTTTAATCCTTTGGAGCTATTAGCAAGGGTTAACTCTTGCCTGAGAAGGTATACCAGTTACTCCAAGGCTTCACAGCCTCAGGAAGATGTGATTAGAATAGGAGGGGTTGAACTAAATTTTACTACCAAAGAGGTATTGGTGGACGGAGAACCAGTGAAGACTACCCCTCTTGAATTTAAGATACTGCATCTTCTCATGAGAAATCCAAACAGGGTATTTTCCATTGAGGAGATATATGAAAAAGTATGGAATGAACCGGCATATAATCCGGATACGGTTACAGTCCATATACGAAGAATTCGGGAGAAAATAGAAATCAACCCGAAGGAACCGAAATATTTGAAGGTGGTGTGGGGTATTGGATATAAATTTGAAGGATGATATTGATATTGAAGAAAATACAAAAAGTGATGAAATTATAACTGATATTGAAGATAAACCATCCAGCGAAGAGAGTATAGATAGTAATAAAAGTATCTCAT
>NZ_JAWLCK010000208.1:0-3140 GCF_041687175.1 Lutispora sp. | reverse complement strand
TAGCATTAATTGTATGTACAGTATCATAAAACAGCTTCGCCATTGAAGCACAGTCACTTGGTCTATATTTTCGGATTATCATATTTATCTCATCTCCAAAATTTTACCATGTCTTTTTTACTTTCAATGTTATACGCAACTATTTTTCTCAGCGAATCATAATCTACCTTATCAGTCCATTTGATTCTAAACAGTTCCTTTGTATGAGAGTATCCAGCTTCTTCAATTTCCTTTTCAAACTGCTTAATAACTACTGCTTCAGGTGCAACAGATATGTGTCCCTTAGCAATGCTAAAGGCAATTATAAATGTTCCATGATCAGTGAACATTGGTTGATTCCACTTGATTTCTCCTCGTATGCTCAATCAAGCAAATGCGAACTCCGTTTGGATCCAATTAATAATTTTTATTTCCTATTAACTCAACGCTTGCACCATTTTCGCTCTTCATAATTGTGATGGCACCACCGTCTGGAGTGTCAATTACTTTGACGGCTATTCCGATTGCTTTTTAGAATATCCGACCTCACCAACCTTGGAAGACAACCGATAATAATGTCCAGGTGCATAAATCAGTGGATCTAATGAAAGCATGTCAATTTTTCCATAGGATGTATCCATAATTTCATCGTCTACCTGTATATTTTTAATTTTGCCAATGTATATGAATCCGTCCCCGGCGCTTTTAAACTCTATAAGCTCACATTCATATACCCATGGTGATTCATCTAAAATGGGAACATTCAAGACTTGACCGTTGTTATACCTAACCCCAATTTCTTCACATTTATTCTTTTCATATCCTGAAATATTTCCAAAGTAATCCGCCATGTACATCATATTAGCAGTAACAAGATTTGCAGAAAAAACTTTATTTTTCTCAACAAGTTCACGTGTAAGCTTGTTTCCCCTTGAAGCAAACATCAACATTGGCGGATTCACCGAACAAAACGTTACAAATGTGATCAAAGCAAAATTAGGATTCCCATCATCTTTATATGTACCGATTAAATAGGATGGCTGTGGAAAAAACCTCTCTGCGGTGCCAACGAACGCTTTTTCATAAAATTCAATCCTTTCCTTAATGTATTTATACCAACCCTATGTTACGCACTCACTATCTATCTTTGGAATATAGATTTGTCTAACAGGCTTGCATAGATATTTCGCTCTCCCCAATTCTTTCGTCATTTAATCCAACAGTTTTTCTTAACAGTACACTTTCACGTCTTCAATGCTGACTTCATCGACACCGCCTGCTTCAAGATTCTGTCTTATCAGTATAATATTTTCAGTCATGTTCCAAGTCAAATTACTTATGCTCTTGTTCAATCTTAATTATAAGACAGCTTTTGCTTTTTATCTTGTTCCTTAACGTACATTCTATATTCTATAGGTGTCGGTTCTTTTTCAACGGCTATTAATTCACCAATTTTTACAATCTCTTTAAGCTTATCGTAATAAATGTCTGCAAGCAAGCAGGAACATGGTTTAATTATTAAATAGTCATCATAACTGCACCACTTTGGTTATATGATTTTATTAATCCATACACCAAATTATCTTCCTCTATTCCGGTCAAATGGAGAACATTGATTACTTCAACTACCATATTGACACTGGCGTTATTGATTAATATTGCAGAATTTGAGCACCTAAAAGCATCACAATTTTATCGTAATCAACTTGAGTTGCCCAAGACCAAATCATTCCATATTTACGCTCTTTTTTCTTGAAACATACAGCATTTGCGCTATAATTAAACGCATTAAATCCCACCATTCTTGCAAAGCCCCTTTCTTTGGTTTTTTAGAAAGACATAATTTCCCTTACCGCTGCGTTTATTCTAATAAATGTAAAAATAACTTGCAAGTGCAATCCTGATACATTCGAGTATAGATTTGATTAGCAGAAAACTAATAAGTTATAAAAAATTATGTCATATAGGAGTTATAGTAAGAATCAACTCCATACATTCTACCTGCCGAAATGTTTTCTCCCCATTGTCTCCATGAAACTTTTTTAATATCCAAGTATCTGTCAATCCCACTTCTGCCATCTAATGATGTATGAGAAAAATAGTCATTATCCGCCATATCCTGGCTATGCCTTTGGGCAGCATCTGCTGCATATTCATCCCATATTAATGGCTTTAATCCGTAATTAGCGCGAAAAGCATTTGTTGCATCAAATTACAACCGTCTTTCCATTACTAAGGGATAAAGATAATTCTTCTGAAGTATCAATATATATAGTTTTAGTATTATTATTCCAGTTTACTTCAGCACCAAGGGCTTCTGAAACAGCACGTAGAGGCACAAAAGTGTGGATAGTCTAGCAATACTTTTTTATCTTTACTGAATAGCACACCATCTTCTGAAGCATAATAAGCGTTTTGAGGATCGACCTCAAAAGCTTCAACACCATCCATATATGAAAAAGCCTCTTCACCTAACCCTACTACGTTAAAACCATCTATCACAGACGGAATTTCAAGAACTTTCAAGCCTTTAGCATCAGGTTTCAAACCTGTAATTACGGCAGTATTACCCTCTGTAATATACTCAAAATACGAATCTTCCCGAGAATGTATGCATGCAGGCATATAAATGTAAAAAATCACAAAAATAAATAACAATTTTTTATTTTAAAACTCCCCCTCCCTATTCCATTCAACAATGAATTTTCAAAAATCATGCATAGCCTATTGCTTTATGTTAAAATTACATGCTTCAAGTATAATTATTAATAATGCATTTCAAATATGCGATATATAAATTTTACCACATATATTCTTGTAATAGAATAAAGCAGAAAACCTGCCAGTTTAAGGGTAGATTTAGTACATATTCAGATGATTACTTTATTACAGAAGTCTCTCTGTATCAAATCACTAAGGAGAGTGTTTAGCTAAAGTATAAAGAATATAAGGGTACTTGGAATACGAATCTACCAAGTACCCTTATATTGTTTTTCCACTTCTATTCTTCTACATAGTTCTTGCTTGCAAAGATGCTTATTGTGTCAGTTTTCAGTCTCAGATGTTGTTGTTACTGCTTTTTCTGTATCAGATGATGCATATGTCTCATCTATTAAGATATACCAGTCAGTCATATAGTCATGTACCGGTTTAGATGATGA
>NZ_JAWLCK010000207.1:0-3165 GCF_041687175.1 Lutispora sp. | reverse complement strand
CATCTGTCAAATCTTTTAAATGCTCTCTTCTCTTTTCATAATCGTCAGCTCTTTTCACTTAGCACCCCTCCATTTTTATTTAAATTATTCTACCTTTGCACCAAGTTCTGATAGTACAGAAAGCACAAACTCCTCACTGCTCTTTGTATCCTTTACAAGGAATTCAAGATCCTGCTTGCTTATTTCATTTTTTCCATAATTGTTAATAGCATTCTTTATATAAGAAGCTCTAGCTTTATTCAAATCAAAATCTCTTACTTTAATTCTTGATGGATGATCTGGGAAAACTATATTTTTTCCTGGGATCTCTGTATCAGGATCTCCAAATAAAATCTCAATGCCATTTTGTTTTGCAAAGCTTATCTGCGGCATAGGATGCTTTCCTGCTCCTGTGTACTCAGTTTCCTGCACTACTATGGTTTGATCCTCATCCATCTCTTGAGCCAACGCAAATGCTGCTGTCAAAGAGGTATTGCCTGCAGGACCTCTTTCAATTCCTTCCAAAACAGATAGTGCTTCAGTTATATAGAATACTTCGCCTTGTTTAACTGTTAAATATCTGTCCAAATATCTTAATGGTCTTGCAGCATTTCTTGGAACATCTGCTCTATCTGGCCATGTAGCAAAAGGTATACCAAATCCTGTGTGACCTGTTGTAAAGGATTTTCTATTAAAGTCTCTATCAGAAGCCATATGTAGACCTGATAGATCAACACTTGCTCCAACTACTTCTACATTTTCAGCTCCAGCTTTTATTATACCTCTGGCAGTGCCTGTTACATTACCTCCACCGGCATGTGTAATCAATACTTTATCAGGATCCTTACCTAATTTTTCTCTGAATTGCATTACCAACTCATATCCTAATGTTTCTACTCCAGCTATACCAAAGGGAGTATACAAGGACGCATTAAAATAACCGGTTTCTTCAAGCAGGGATAGGAAGCTATAAAATAGTTCAGGACCTACGGTTAATTGTACAACTTCTGCACCATAGGCTTCACAAACCCTCTGCTTTTCCAATATTTCAGGCTGGCCTACCATATTGCTGTCATAGCATTCTTGAACAACTATACATTTTAATCCAGCCATGGCAGCCTGTGAAGCAACTGCTGCACCATAATTACCACTAGTAGCAGCTATTACACCTTTATACCCTAGCTTCTTGGCATGATATACTGCAGTAGCTGCCCTTCTTGCTTTAAAGCTTCCGGATGGGTTAGCAGCTTCATCTTTGATGTATATTTTTGCTCCCTTTCCTTTAGGAGCACATTTTCTTGCAAGAGCTGTAAGATTTTTCAATTCTAGTATTGGAGTATTCCCAACACCAGTACTTGATTGTATCTTTTGTATTTCATCTAAGCTATAGCCTGCTTCTCTCATCATTCTCTCATAATCAAAGCTTATTCCACCTGATTCAAAGACTTCAAAGTCTATACCTATAGCTTTCTTCATTATTTCATTTTTTCTGCCCATGACAGCATCATATGACATATCTCTATTCATTATCGTCACCTCCGAAAAGTATTTCCTTAAGCTGCATGTCAATTTTAGTCAGTTCCGGAACATAGTCACCGAAATCATGAATATATCTTGGATTTAAATTTACAGCCTTACCTCTGACTTTTCTTCCTGTTACAGTTTTAACTTCTATTTCATCTCCTATTTTCCCATCTTCAAGAGCAAAACCTTTTACCCATAACTCTAATGGCACTTTTTTGGTATCTTCTGGTAAATGCGCAGCTCTCTCTTCAGGCTTTAATACTATCTGGTGAATTTGCACCCAATCTCCTTTTTTAATAATATCCATTAAAATTCGCCTCCTAATTTATTATCTGTAATGCAAATTTATTTGCACCTACAAATAATGTAGTTGTACCCCGCTTATAAAAGCGGGGCTTTACTACTTTTATTAATCTCTATCTATTAAATCTCTCATATCACCCATTATCGCTCTTGGTACAGGAAGATCTATCATAGTCTTCAAGCCAGGCTTTGCATTGATAACATGAGGTATCATGTTTACACACATAGCAATTGTTCCTATTCCACCTGGAACCTCAGGCTTATTAGCCATATTAATGTTTGGCGTTCCCTTTATGATAACATAATCACCAGTATCTGTACCTTCAAGTTCAGGTTCAATCTGCTGTGGATGATCCATTTCGATCTTCAATTCTCCATCAACATAACCATAACCCTTCATTGCACAACCTGCTACATAACCTGGTTGAACTTCGGCATAGGGAGATTTTCTATAAACATTTGTAACTATTGGTTCCATAGTTTGTTTTACTTCGTCGCTTAACTTCCATCCTAATGCATCAGCAATCATATTAATAGATTCATTGAAGCCTACATGACCTGCAATCTTTCCTGTTGCTGCTCCTTCTTTAAACTCTTCAACAGTAGTACCTATACCTTGCTCGTGCATAACTGCCGGTCCAAAAGGTGATAGGCTGTTCACTCTTCTTGCAGTTATATGCTCAACATCTATGCAAGCGCCTGTTAAGCATACTACCAATAGATCCATAATCAATCCTGGATTTATTCCTGTTCCTAGAACAGTAACTCCATTCTCCTTAGCTATCCTATCCATCTCTGCAGCTAATTCTGGTTCTTGAGCCTTAGGATAAGCCATTTCTTCAGCACTGGATATAACATTTATTTTTTTCTCTAAGCAATATTTGATTTTGTCAAAAGCATTTCTAGTAAAGGAATCTGTGCATAGAAGTACAACATCTGCTGCTTTCTCTTTGATTACATCTTCATAGGTACCAATAATGACATCCGGTCTGTCGCCTCTCTCAGTCTTAATAAAGTCATACATGCTCTTTCCAAGTTTAGCGCCTCTTCCAACAACGCCAACTATTTCAACACCCTTTTTTTTAAGAAGCATGTCTGCCATTCCGCCGCCCATAGCTCCTAAACCCCAGATAATTACTCTAACATTTTGTTTCTCCATATTTATCCTCCCTATGAATAATATTTTTTTACACAATTATATAAAGCAATTTTTATGCCAACTTATATTTTTCCATTCTTGCATTATTATTCTCTTAGAATCTATAATTTATTGTAATTTAACAATATTTTCAATGATTATTGCATAATTTATCTTCATAATTTTCAAACAAATTATTTCATATGCAAATATATTTGCTT
>NZ_JAWLCK010000206.1:2054-3175 GCF_041687175.1 Lutispora sp. | reverse complement strand
AACATCATATCAATGTTCTTTGATATGGTTACTTTGGAAGAATTGCTTGAGGTCAGCGGGAAAAGCGAGCTGGAACTGCTGGATATAATTGAGGAGCTTGAAAGGAAGAATCTTGTAAAGGAAACAGGGGAAACAAAAAATGTTGGTTTTTCCTTTACGCATCTGAAACTGCGTGAGTATGTTTATTCCCAGCTTTCGGCTTCAAGAAGAAGGATACTGCATTCAAGAATTGCCAGGATCGTTGAGAGCAGACTCAAGGGTGACAAAAGAGATACACTTTTGTATTCCAAGCTGATATACCATTTTATGAACGGAGGCTATAGGCTTCTGGCATTGAAATACACCATCAAGAACCTTGAACAGCATCTAGGTATTAATCATGAGATTTTTCCTGTTTTCTATGAGGATGGCTCTACTGAGGAAGGTTTTATAGAAATAGGCGAAGAACAGCTGTCTGAGGATCTGAAAAATATAAAAAGCTTAATCAGTGAGATAAAGGATGAGGAGGGTTATGGCGGGGAGCTGGAAATGCTTGAGTTGTCCTTCATGCATATGGTTGGAAGGGGATATATAAGATCGGGAGACTACAGGCAAGGCTTAGATATTATAAATGGAATGATAGAACATGCCTTGCGGATAGAGAACTGTGATATTGCAATCAAAGGCTATAAGCAGATGGTGTTTTTTTGCATCAACACTTTTAATACAGAGCTTATGGATAAATATCTGGAAGAAGCGATTGCAGTTGCGGAGAAGTGCCGCAACAGGGAGGAGCTCTGCATACTTATGAGGCTTAAAGGGATGCAAAGGGTTATGAATGGAAGGTTCTCAGAGGGCGGGAATATTCTGAAACAGGCCATAGATATGTTCGAATCCCTGGAGCATAAGGAAAAGTATATTCTAAACATTGCCGCCTGCTACAATTTCATCGGAGAAAGCAAAAGGCGGAGCATGGAATTCTACAGTTCATTATCATATTATGATAGGGCTATTGTCATATGCAGGGAAAAAGACATAAAGCGAGGAATACCGATATTCAGCACCAATGCAGGACAAGCAGCATACGATATGGGAGATTATACTAAAGCAAAAACATATCTGGATAGTGCAATTAGAGCATT
>NZ_JAWLCK010000206.1:0-1954 GCF_041687175.1 Lutispora sp. | reverse complement strand
GAATGGGATAAGAAAACAAAAGTATTAAAAATGTGTTAAAAGTTTGGCAAGTTTTTTTAAATTTTTCTGATTTTAGACAATATTTAGGCTTTTTATTGACGCTGCAACTATAAAATAATAGACAAGATGCAGTTGTGTAGAAATATCGACCATGGGAATCATTTGTTCTGACTTATATGGAATAATGTATAAATAATGGATTCCGGCTGATTGTTCTTCATAGCTGCAAATAAGAAAAGGGGGCATGACGATTTGGAAAACATAAAAACCAAAGCAAAAATCAGAAAAGCTATTTTCTACCCGATGTCAATCATCTTCGTAGCGGCAATCATTTTGGGAGTTGCGGCGCCGGAAGCATTCTTCAATGGTAATTCAGCAATAATGGGCTTTGCTTTCAAGAATTTTGGCTGGCTCTTTCAGATTACCAGTGTTCTGTTCCTTGGGGTCTGTGCATTTTTCTTTTTCTCAAAATACGGTGATATAAAGTTTGGCGGTAAGGATGCACAACCGACTCTCAGCTATTGGAACTGGTTTGCAATAACACTTTGTGCAGGTATTGCAACTGGAATACTATTCTGGGGGACAGCAGAACCACTTATGCATTTCACATCACCCCCGGCAGAATTGGGTATTGCACCAAATTCAGAAGCAGCTGCGGTATTTGCAATGGAAACAGTATTCATACACTGGACATTTATTCCATATGCGATGTATGCATTGGCAGGTCTTGGCATAGCATATGCGGTCTATAACATGAAGCTGCCATTCCAGATCAGTTCAACTCTGTATCCTATATTCGGAAAGAAGATAAAAGGCAGCATTGGTGCTATTGTTGATAATCTCTGTCTTTTCGCAATGTTTGGCGGAGTAGCAGCGGTACTTGGGGTAGGTACATTGCAGATAACAATCGGTCTTAATAAGCTTGCAGGGGTACCTACAGGCAAGGTTACATGGATAGTAATTGTATCCATAATGGTTGCTATATTCCTTATCTCCAGCTATTCCGGCCTGAATAGAGGTATTAGATGGCTGTCTGATAAGAACTCAAAAATATTCCTGGCAATAATGGCATTCATATTCATATTCGGACCTACAACCTTCATACTCTCATTGGGAACTCAGGGCTTTGGACACTTCCTCAACAACTTCTTTATGAGAACTCAGTATCTGAGTCCGGTAGACGGAGGAATGTGGCCTCAGTGGTGGCCGATAGTATATTGGGCATTCTGGCTGGCTTATGCGCCTCTTGAAGGTATGTTCTTCGCACTGCTGTGCAAAGGCAGAACCATAAGACAGTTCTTAATGGTCAACCTTGTAGCTCCATCAATATTCGGAATTCTGTGGTTTGCAGTTTTCGGAGGTGCAGCGATACATGGTGAGATACAGGGTCAGGGACTAATGGAAGCAATAAATGCAAACGGCTTTGAAATATCTATATTCAAGTTCCTTGAAGCTTACCCTGCAGGAGGGGCAATAAGCTGGGTAATAATAGTGGCTGTAGTATTGTCTATAGTTACCCTTTGTGACTCTATGACATCTACTATAGCTTCCCTGTCAACAACAGCAAATGATGATCCTTCAAAGGAAGCTCCCACTAAGATAAAGATGTTCTGGGGTATTGCAATGGCGTCAATGGCGATAATCAACCTGATTTGCGCAGGCGGAAAAATCAGCGGTATAGATGCAACAAAGCAGTTGGCGACAGTAGCAGGTTTCCCGATATTGTTCTTTATGATACTGCTTACATACGGTACTATTAAGATGATTGTGAACCAGGAAAAATACGACTTGGCGTATTTCCCTGAAACAGCACATATCGATCCTGAGGTTATGGTTGTGGAGAGTAAAGGAAGCGTACCGGGATCGACTACTCAATCAATGTAAATTCATATTAAGCATCCGACAGATATTATTCTATGGATCAAAGAAAGCCTATCGAAAGATAGGCTTTCCG
>NZ_JAWLCK010000205.1:0-3219 GCF_041687175.1 Lutispora sp. | reverse complement strand
CCAATCATCATCTATCATAACTCTAATTACCCAATGTAATCTATATTTTAGCTCATTTTTAAGGGTCAAAAAACGGTTTTTATCACCGATTTTTGACCCAATTTTCAACCTTCAACCACTATTTAGCATGGTCAGCCTCTATTATTTTTTCTCCGATCCACATTATGTCATCTTAAATTTACTCTCTTTCGTAGGATGTTGGCAATCAGACTTCGCTATCTCTCGTCTCCTTGGGCAGCTCAATCACTCAATAAATTATGAGCTCCTTCCAGTGTTTTAGTCGCCTTGAAGTATAGATCATGGATATCACCATAATCTACTTTTTCTTCTCCTTCTCCACGATATGGTACTCTTATAAAATGCCTTGATAAATCTTGTAAAATTCTATTTGCATCAATTATTTTCAATATATTCCGCTCTTCCATTCCCTCAACACACAGTGTTTTGGCAGTATTAATATCATCAAATAGGGGCGGATATTCTATGTATTTTTCAATTCCTGAAAGAACATCCGCAACACCAAATAAGTTGTTCTTATCATATGCATCCCACCTTGGATGATCCTTATCAACTAAGTCAACATATCTATTGTCTGTTACAATTCCCGCAAGCTGCGCTGCACTGGACTCAATTGCATAAGTAAAGTTTTGAACTTTGTCCCGGGGCATTTCACCATATATTTTTGTCCTTAAATCGTATCTTTCCTTTGGTGACATTGTTGGTTCCAAATGGTATGGGTTAATCTCTTCGACTAATTGAACAACTTTTTCCACAGAAAGCGAATCATTTCCAATATTATCATCTGCATTTCCTTTATCATCATAATCTATAAATGAAAAATCAATTAGCTCTTGTAACTTTTTAGGGCTTTCTGCATAATTTCTTACATCCTCACCAACAGCATAATCTGCCCATTCACGAGTATTGATAAAACCTACCTCATGTTTGCCATCAGTCAATACTGCACGAACGGCGTTTGCATTATCAACTAGTGCAAGCAGGATGAGTGCATTTTTACGGAAGGTATTGGATTTTAAGGTTTCCTCAGTATCATACTGTACAAGCACTTCAGAAGAAGCAGAATATACAATTTCAATATAATAAGGCTTTTCACTGGTGTGCAATTCAAAATGGTCGTACTGAACATCTTCTGGTACAGGCAATAAACTAATCAGCTTACCAACTGCGGAGTTATCACCTATGTACTTTGTGCGAGAATTCCAAAGTTCCTCTGCAGGGCCAAACTTCATTGATTTAGTTGAGTCTTCTGGCACAAAGCCAGAGTTACCTTTGCTAGCAGGATTTGATATAAGCCCCAAGCAGATTACCACAACTATAATAACGGAAAAAGTAACAATCCAAAACTTTGGCTTTTTATAGTTTAGCACATTCTTAATCCTGCCTTTTACATTTCCCTCGCCAAAGGCAAGGGGACTACCATTTATAATATGTCTCCCTGCAGCAAGAGATAATAACGAATTAGCATAGAGCTTTTTAATATCTTCATTCATTTCTCTCAATACTCTTTCATCACAGGAAAGCTCCATATCCGTACTCATCAATCTGAATGCAATCCATACAAGAGGATTAAACCAGTGGATGGACAATATTAAGAATGCTAATATTTTAATAATATGGTCTTTTCGTTGGATATGGATCTTTTCATGTATCAAAATATAGCTTCTTTCGGTGGTGTTAAGTCCAAACGGCAAATATATCTTTGGTCTTATTAATCCAAGCACAAATGGTGTTTTTAAATTCTTAGCTTCGTAAATATTCTTCTCTATCAACTGTGCATATTTGAGTTGTCTTTTTAATTGAAAAACTGAAATGAGACTATAAATTAGTAATACCATTACTCCTAAAATCCAAATGTATGATCCAATTTCTATATAAATCTGCAATGGATTTACACTTGCTCCAATAGTTGATCCAGGAAGTGATTGGTTTACGAATGAGTCAACTACTTCTATCCCACTATTAATTTGTGGACTTTCCTGATAGATAATATCATAAGGTATTGAAACAGCATTTGTATTCCGTGGCATAAAGCTAAACATACTTTCAAAGGAGAATGGAATTATTAGCCGAAATGCCACCGCACCCCATAAGGCATAGGAGATGACTTTTGGAGCTTTTCTGAGTAGCAGTCTGGCAAGTATCACAAAGAGGATTACATAGTTCGCCGTAAGGCTCATATTTAGGACAATAAGAAATAGTTCTCTCATTGCTACACCTCCTTGTGCTCGTCAATCAATTTTTTCAACTCTTCAGCCTGGTGTTTGCTTAATTTTTTACCGCCGATAAAAAAAGCTGTTAGAAATTTTGGCAAGGATCCTCCAAAGTTATCCTCAACAAAATGTATACTTTGGCTAGCATAATATTCATCCTTTGTAACTAGAGATGAGACTACAGCATTATTATTTTGAAAAATACCCTTTTCACATAACTTTTTCAGTACCGTATATGTTGTTGATTTTTTCCAATTCATTTCTTTTTCACATAGCTTCACAAGAGCGCCTGAACCAATGGGCTCATTCTGCCAAATTAGTTCTGCAAACTTTTCTTCACTTTCTGCAAGTTTATAATCCTTCATGATAAACCTCCTTGGTCTATTTAGTATAGACTTTATATCATAAGTCTATACTAAATAGACCAAGGAGTCAATGATATTTTCCAAATATGGCAGCGTTTTCAAATTTGAGTATTTACCCTTTTGAGGGATAAGCATGCTTGCATAAAATGTATATCCATCCTATCTCCTCAACCCTTTCTTCATAGGCTTACTTTTGCTAGTTCGTCTACTAATTTGTCTAACCAGCATACCTTCTGCATAAGCGGATCTTCGATTTCCTCGACGTGAACTCCACAGATTACTCCGGTTATTTTGGAACTGATAAATGGGATCAACCGTACTGAATTTCACATTTATTGTTTATCTCATTCCTTAAAAACCTGACATAAACTAGTGCTAGATTTTGCCGAAAATATACGGACATAAGCTTCTATATCTCTCAAATGCTCTCGCACTAATTGTTCTTCTACGCCAAAAGGAGCATATACCGTATAAATGACACGTGTTGTATCCTTAGTTATGGCGGTTCGCAGGTCTGGACCCCGAAGGATACTTGAGATAACAGCCTCCTGATCCGCAATCATGAAATCTCCTGATATGGTTGTTACATCTTTCCCATTCATGGCGGTATATCTTTCGTTGCC
>NZ_JAWLCK010000204.1:0-3253 GCF_041687175.1 Lutispora sp. | reverse complement strand
AATGGCAAACCTATCGAAAGGTAGGGACGCAAAGCTACGAGTCTAAAGTGGTAACACTATGACAGTCGGGCCGCCAAGATAGGTTTTTTTATGCCATGGTCATTATTACAGAGCCATGGCTTTTATAATTCTAAGATTTATGCAGATACTAAAAAAAATTAAAATATTTTGAGGTGAATTCCGTTGAATTACGTACATGGTATTGCACTGCCAAAAGATGTGCTTTCAGCAAAAGTTGATATACTATTGAATATGCTCAAGTTTGATAATAATACTTATGAACATTCATTAAATGTGGCGAAATATTCTGAAAGGCTTAATAAACTGCTATGTACTGGTATAGATAGCAGTATTATGTATTATTCCGGACTGTTCCACGATATAGGAAAGTTAAAAATAAACCTGGATATTTTAAACAAAGAAAGCAGCTTAAAGGACGAAGAATTTGATATTATTAAGAAGCATACAAATATAGGATATTCTATAATGAAAAAATACTCCATGCCCAAAGAACTGCAGTATTCTGCATTTTACCATCATGAACGATGGGACGGTAAAGGCTATCCTGTAAAGCTTAAAGGGGATAAGATCCCTCTTGTAGCTAGGATTATCAGTGTATGCGATGTATATGATGCCTTGACTTCAGACAGACCATACAGAAAAGCCTTTACCATGGAAGAAGCAGTGAGTATGATGAAAAATTCTAATGGGCAGTTTGATCAGGAAATATTCAAAATCTTTATTAATAATCTGGATTCAATAATCGATACACCACTATAAATTTAAAAACCGGGATAATATGAATGGGGTTCATTTGAAATATGCATAGTCAGAATCTGAAACAAAGCTTCCTTCGGAAAACATAATATTTTTTCTTATCTTGATTTGAACTTGATTTAATATCCTTATCAAATCTACTCTTTCATTTTCATCTATGGTAAATTCAACTCCATATTCATTCAAATTGTTTTTAACTTCCCGGTTCCTTATAATATATCCTCTAACTTTTATTTCTTCCTCTAATAATTGAAAAGTAAACTGCAATATGATTTCATTACGGGCAGGAAATTTTATGTTAGATATAAAGCATAGTCCTCCTGGGCCTATATCTTTGATAAGCACCTTTGTTTTGCCTATATTTACTTGATTACCTTTGACTTCTAACACTTCCAAAACTGCTTCCAGTGATAAGGGAAGCTTAATTCTGAAAAACTTACGCCTGTTTTCTGTTAGTGATTCTCCTGTGTTATTCACTATTGTAGGCTTGCATTTCTTTCTGGCCAGTATCCTTTCTATTCTCTCCAGATCTACCGGCTGACTATATATATAGCCTTGTCCTGCATGACAGTTAAGATGCTTTAGGTAGGATAGCTGATCCCAATTCTCTATTCCCTCGGCAACCATTTTTATCTTGAGCCTCTTTGTCAGATGAATGACAGATTCAACAATCGCAGAATTAGTGCTATCAAATGGAACATCCTTTATGAAAGAACCATCCAACTTAATAATATCTACTTTAAAGAAGTTCAAATATGCAAAGGAGCTAAAGCCTTTTCCAAAATTATTAAGAGCTATCTGAATCCCTAAAGACCTTAAACTTTCGATATGAGAATTCAATTTATAAGTGTTTTTCAATAGAATATTTTCTGTAATCTCTATGATCAAAAATTTAGGATCCAGCTCGTATTCGTCTATTATGGTTTTTATCTTATCTGCAAAATCACTTTCCATAAATTGAATACCAGAGAAGTTAACAGCCACTTTTATGGGAGGCAAACCCTTATCCAGCCATCTTTTATAATTCTTGCAGACTTCTCTCAATACCCATTTACCTATGTCAATGATCAATCCTGTCTCATCTGCCAAGTGGATAAATTCATTGGGCAATACCAATCCCCAATCAGGATGCATCCATCTGACCAATGCTTCCACCGCTAAGATCTCACCGCTTTTTAAATTGACAATAGGTTGATACAGAACTCTCATCTCATCTTTTTCTATAGCATAGTACAAATCGTTTTTCATCAAAAATTCTCTATAGCTTTGACTATTTAGTTCAAAGGAATAATACTTGTATGGATTTTTTTCTTCTATTTGAGACTGCTTTTTATTAGAAATCCCATCCTGTTCAATCATACCGTCATTTTTCTTACTAGACTTACTTAATAATCTCCTCTCCAAAAAAGCCATATTACATTCCCCCCTGAAATATGTGCTTCATTTTATAAATATCCTTGTCCCACTCTTTGTTAACCCACTTAAAATAATATAAAAATGGCAACCATCAAAAACTGGCTGCCAAAAATAAGTTAATTGGTAGCCTGACAATCATAGCACACTTGTGCTTTAGACTCATAGCTTTGCGTCCTTACCTTTCGATAAGTTTGCCGTTGCAATTACACTATTTTAGAATTCTATTTAGTTATATATTAATCTTATAGTATCATATAGTTTATCATATATTTACCAAAATTGGAATAGCTATCTTTTATTCTATTTCGAATCAAATAATAGCATTAACCTCTTTATAACGACTCACTTTCGCCTGGCTTGTTTAGCAACTCTTTTTCGCTCTTCTCGTGAAACATTGACAATAAAATGATATATACGCACATAAGAATCATCTATTTCTGGGTTTTTATGCAAAGTCATTATAACTCCCTTTAAATCCTGAGAGTAGCATGTCATATCTATAATAGGACCTTCCTTATTGAAAAACCTTTTTCCTTCTTCATCTTCAAAATAGTAATTTTCTAATATAGCTTTTCTTTCATATAAAACCTTCTCCAACCTAGTCTGCTTATTGAATACAATAGTAAATCCAAATCCGCCATATTCCCTCAAATACCCGAACAACTGTCCCAACTGCTTTTTGAATTTTTCCGGTTCCCATTCCTTATTTTCACCTGTTGCGATATTCATATAATCTTCACCGGATTTATAAATAAAAAAATCCAATTCTCCAGATTTACTGGAAGCATATCCTTGAGGAGCTTCTCGCGATACTTCATAGCCATAATGGTTCAAAGACATTTTAAGACCAGACCACAGAATATCACTCAATTCATTTTCACTGAGCTTTTCTATATTTACAGGTTTTTCAGAAACAAGCTGAATTGCTTTATTTATATCCTTCAATACTCTGAGCTCATCCTCTGTCACAGCTATTGGACTTATCATCTTAATGGTATTCTGGGAAGCCTCGGTAAATTCTGCAGCCAAATCCCTCTTTTTAACAAATTCATCTATAGAA
>NZ_JAWLCK010000203.1:0-3269 GCF_041687175.1 Lutispora sp. | reverse complement strand
TTAAAAACCATTTTTCTGCATCGCTGACATCCGTGAATAATCTAAGAACACCTTGTTCTGCACTTTCAACAATCGCATCTCTAAACTCACTACTCAAGCTATTATTGTCCCTCATAACAACTGCCGCTTTAATATTGAACATACTAAACTTCTGAAGCATAAATACTAGCAATTCATTTTTTGGATCAAAAAAATCTTTAGGTAGCGCTTCACTATCTAATAGCACAAATTGGGTATTGTTTTCTACTAATGCAGTGATTACGTCATAAACATTTCTTTCCGTTTTAAGCTTGTTTTTCGTATCTTTAAAATGAACATAGGTTATATCTTTGTTATTGACTACCATATACTCCAATATGCCATCGCTTTTTCCCTCTGAAATGTTAGCTTTTATATTTTCATTTTCAGTTACATCATTTTCATTAGGGATATTGGATATAGCTTTTCGCAGTTCTTCAATCCATACTAGTTCATTTTCATATGTCCTAATAATATTATCTTTTATAAAGCTCCATAATGTTGTTTCCAACTCAGTTCTATTTGGTGAAAAATTTGAATCCTGTCTATATCTTTGCTCCATTATTAACTGCATCTTAACTTGATTGCAATATTCATCAATCAGCGCATTCAATTCCTTCGAATTGAGCTGCATAGACCATGCCAGACGAATAATGAACGGCTTCTTTATTTCTGTGGGCTCAATGGGAGAAAGAACCCATTCTTTTAAAGCAGCAAGTCCTTCACTAGTTATTCTATAAATTTTCTTTGCTGGTAAACCTTCCTGATGCTCGACTACATTGGTTACCATGCCTTTATTATGTAGCTCTGATAGTGCCTTGTATATTTGATTATTATTTCCTGACCAATACATGAAAGTAGAGTCTTGAATAATCTTTTTTAAATCATATCCTGTCATAGGTTTGTAGCTTAGTATCCCTAAAATTGCATAATTGATTGACATTTACTTTGCCCTCCGTTTTATATTAACATATGTTAATAGTATCATATGTTAATATTATAATCAACACAAAGTTATTATATTCTTAAAAATATTTTTATAAAAATTCGGATTTTATATTTAAAAGAAAATTCCCCTAAACTTATCGTTTAAGGGAATGAAAAATTAAAGCAAATCTCCATTTTCATCATAAAAAGAATCACAAAATCTCATATTACCGAATACATTTTTATTGGTATTAAGAAACTTGATTTTAAGATAAGGATTCTCAGGATGGTTATATCCTAATTTAATTCCATATACTAAAGCTGATTCAAATCCGAATTGTTTATAATAATCTCCCCCTGTAAGTGCAATCCAATCAAAATTGTATTCTTTTGCCTTTTCTATTCCATGCTCTATAAGTCTTTTTCCTATTCCTTTACGCTGGCAATCAGGTCTAACTGCTAAAGGACCTAATGCCAAGCCTTCATTTTTACCTATTAAAGCCCTTGATAACAAGATATATCCTATTATTTCATTGTCACTAATTGCAACTAAACATAATTCAGGAATGAATCCAGAATCGTTCCTTACCTTATCGACAAATTCCCACTCATTAAAATATTGATCCTTACCTGGCCTATCAAAAGCCGCTCTTACAATATTTTTTATTTCCCCAATATCGCTATCTCTTACTTGTCTAATAATTAGATTTTCCATTTTACCAGCCTTTCCATAAAATAAAATATTGCTAATCTTATATTACTTCAACCAATTTGGCTTCGCTATACTTTTCTTATTAGGCAGTCTTTGAATGGGTGATGTTAATTGGGCTTGAGTCGATAGGATTGTTAACCTTATGAAGTTTACAAGTTGACAATCATTTTAAGATAATATATTCTTAATATGCATTAAGCATTATTTTAACTATAAATAACCATAAATTAATAAAAGTCATATCGTCATAGTTAAATTACTAATATGGAGGTAAACATGAAAAATCTAGCAAAGGAAATTATCAGTGGTAGACGTTTAGAAAGAGAGGAAGATTTAAGTTTCTTTTTAGAAGCTGATTCAGAGGAATTATTTGAAGGTGCAAATATGATCCGTGATGCATTATGCGGTAGCAAGATAGATCTTTGCAGTATAATTAATGGTCGAAGTGGTCGTTGCAGTGAAAACTGTAAATTTTGTGCTCAGTCTTCTCATAATAAAACTGGAGTAAATGAATATGAATTTTTAGACCCTGATATAATAGTTGAAGATTGCAAGAAGCACCAGGAAAATGGTGTACACCGCTACTCAATTGTAACATCAGGTAGAACCTTAAGTGATAAGGATTTTGATAAAGCTATTGCAGCATATAAAAAAATGAGTGCCGAATGTGAAATTGAACTTTGTGCATCTCATGGATTATTAACAAAAGAACAGCTTGCTCGTTTGAAAGAAGCAGGTGTTTCAATGTATCATGCAAATATTGAAACATCTAAACGTAATTTCCCTAACATTTGTACAACTCATACCTATGAAGATAAGATAAAGGAAATTAAACTTGCTCAAGATGCAGGTCTTAAGGTTTGCTCTGGTGGTATCATAGGTATGGGAGAAACTTGGGAAGATAGAATTGATATGGCTTTAAGTTTATCTGAGTTGGAGATTGAGTCAATACCTATAAATGCACTTATGCCAATTAAAGGCACATATTATGAAAGTATAGAACCTCTTTCTGAGGATGAAATTTTAAGAACCATAGCAGTATTTCGTTACATTAATCCTACAGCATATATCCGTATGGCAGCAGGAAGAAGTTATTTTAAAGACGGAGGTAAAAAGATATTTCTATCTGGTGCCAATGCAACAATCACAGGGGATATGTTAACTACTGTAGGCAATAATACCGCCCAGGATAAAGAAATGTTAACTGCCTTAGGTTTTGATATATCAAAACAAAGAGGAGAATAATTCAGGCTCAACTTTCGCCCAAAATATACCCTCGATATGTTCCCATGTACACATCGAGGGTATAAATCAAATTGACAGATTTACTTTCATATAATGAAATAATTTATTTTAAAGGTTTTTCGGGCTTTACTTTTTAGACATCAATACTAGTCTCAAAATAGCTAGAAGGGACAGAATTGATGCATGGATAGATAATTAAAGTAAGAATTTATCTGTACATCTATATATAAAGCTCTGCAATAGAATATAAAGCTGCATTTCCGCTGAGAAAAACTCTATCCCCTGACACACGGCAGTAAAGGGTGCCTCCCCTTTTTGAATCCTGATATGCCACTATTTCATCTTTTTTAAGTACTCTAACCCAATA
>NZ_JAWLCK010000202.1:0-3295 GCF_041687175.1 Lutispora sp. | reverse complement strand
AAATTACTTCATACGCTGGTTACTGACTAAGTGGCTGCCCTACCTTTACCACTACAGGACTTTCACCTGTTAGCATTTGCCAGCTTCGCTGGACGCACATATCAATACCACGCTCTCGACGTGTGTTTAGACAGTCGAATTGCTAATATTACGCTAAAACAATTATTTTTGTGTAATAGTAGACTCCCCCTTACCAAAAAATAAGGGGGGGGAAATTTTTAGCATTTAACTATTACGCAATTTAAAATAGGAGATGTTGATTGATAAAATCAAATTGATTAGTCTGTTTCCACATACTTCATGTATTTAGACTGTAGTGTTGCTATTATTAGTTATATTCAGTGATTTTTATGTAATAGTCTACCATCTAATGTAAGAGTGAGCGCCTTTAAAATATAAATGAACCTTTACCAATTTATATTCGACTTTGGATTAATTGGCCCTCTAAATTGTTGGATATATGTACAATTTTATCAAACAAATTCTCTATTTCTTCAGTTTTGTCAGTTGGAATAATAACAATGCAACCCTTATCTTTTAAATAGTTTAACAAAATTTTGTATTCCTCTAAAAAAAACCTTAAATTCCAGTAGTTTAACCAATTAAATAGAAATACTTTCTTCCCCATACAATAACCTAAAGCTAAGATTATTCTCCATTGTTCCCCACTTGTATACCTAATATCATGATTTAATCTACTTAAATCAAAAACTTTTATAACATTTTCTAGACTATCATTAAAATTCATATTATTTTTAATAGCTTTATTTAGATATGAAATGACAGAATTTTTCCTAAAAAAATTTCCTTTTATGTACTGAGGATTACTTTCTATACAACAAGTAATATTTTTTAATTCTTTATGTGATACTTTTCTGTTATTTAAAAATATTTCACCTTGATAATTTTCTTCATAACCTGCTAATACACTAATAAGTGTTTGACCACCAGATCCAAAACTATTAATAACACCATAAATATGTTGACTTTTGAATTCATATGAAAAAAAATGAAAATAATCTATTATTCTATGATTATGAGTTTTACAACTACTAGCATGACTTAAATCTTTCACTTTTAATATTATTTCTTTATTATCCATGATATTATCACCTTTCAATGAAACTTATCGATTACTATATTATAGATTTCTACCACCTTATCATAACTACGTACTGCTATATTAAATAATTGTGGATTATGTTTTAGCCCTGCATCAGGAACCCAACTTGTATAATTAGTTTGAAATTTTACTATATAATCCAATTTAGCTGCTCCACTATCAGCAGCTTGTTGTAAGGTTGGAACTTTTGTCCATGCGCATACTCCAGACTCCCATTTACTTGCTATTAACTGGCCTGATTCTTTAATCTTCTGGGCGGTTTCATAATCAGTTAAGTGATATAATGTTTCTCCAACTTGCTTAACTTCATTAGTAGGATCACCATCAGCTCCTAAAACTGAAGCTGCCGAATCAGCTGCAGCTGCAGCTTTAGCAGCAATTACCTTATCAGCTACGTATCCAGCACCCGCCCCTATTAACCTGCATTCCCGCCATATCATAACGTGAAACTGACAATAAGTGTTGAAATAATTGGTATTTTACCAATTTTTTCTTGTCTTTTTCCTCGTTATGTGTTATACTATATGTAACTAGGAGGGATGCTTTATGGCTATCGTATATCAAACGGATAAGCGTTCTGGAATTACCTATGCTTATCAATCAACTTCTTATTGGGATAAAGAGAAACAACAATCACGTGCGAAACGTACGCTCATTGGTCGTGTAGATAAAGAGACGGGTGAGATCGTACCCACGGATGGCAGAAATAAAAAGAAGAAGGAATCTTCAGAACCTATAAAAAGAGGACCTGTTCCCGTACAGAATACGTCCAGATCCTTTTATGGTGCGACTTATTTATTTGATGCCATCGGTGAAAAGTTAGGTATTATCGAAGACTTAAAACAGTGCTTTCCTGACACCTATAAACAGATTCTTTCAATCGCTTACTACCTCTTACTTGAAGATAAGAATCCATTATACCGTTTCGAGAAATGGGGTAGCCTACATAAGCATCCTTACGGAAAGAATATTACCTCTCAACGAAGCAGTGAACTCTTTGCGTCGATCTCTGAGGAACAAAAGAACATGTTCTTTCGTCTCCAGGGAAAACGTAGAACTGAAAAAGAGTATTGGGCATACGACACAACTTCAATATCCAGCTATTCCGAGTGTTTACGCCAGGTTCAATACGGAGTAAACAAGGAAGATGATTCGTTGCCTCAAATTAATCTTGCACTCGTGTTCGGTGAATCTTCTAATCTACCATTCTATTATCGCAAACTCGCTGGAAATATCCCAGACTCAAAGACGATCAAAAAATTGATTGAAGACCTAGATCTACTTGGCTTTTCTAAAGTTAAGTTAGTTTTGGATAGAGGATTCTATAGTGCAGATAACATCAATGATTTTTATAAAGACCATCGCAAATTTTTAGTTGGTGTTAAGACTTCCCTTTCTTTTGTAAAGAAGGAATTGGATATCATCCACGATGATTTTCGTTCATTTGAAAACTATAGTGAAAAATATGAACTCTATCATCGAAGTGTCCTCACGAAGTGGAACTATACACAAGAGCGACCCTATAAGGGGGATACCATTACAGACAGGAAGCAGCTATATATTCACTATTACTATAATATCGATCGAGCAGCTGATGAGGAAAAGGCGTTTGATCGTAAACTCATCAGTTTAAAACAGGAATTAGAATCCGGTATCCGTGTTCCTGAACATGAGAACCAATATAAAAAGTACTTTGATATCAAAACCACGCCAAAGCGTGGTGTTCAAGTTAAGGTAAATGAAGAGGCAATCAAAAAAGCTAAACGATATTATGGCTTCTTTGTATTGGTGACGAATGAGAAGATGGATGCGATCACGGCTTTAGAAATTTATCGTAATAAAGATGTCATAGAAAAGGCATTCGGTAATTTGAAGGAACGCCTCAATATGCGACGTACCCTAGTTTCATCTGAACAAAGCCTAGATGGTAAATTGTTTGTGGAATTTATCGCACTTATTTATCTTTCTTACATCAAAAAGCAGATGCAAGATCATGATTTATTTAAAACTTATACTATTTCAAGTGCTTTAGATAAACTGGACGTCATCGAATGTTTTGAACAACCGGGCCATAAATTAAGTGTTGGCGAGATTCTTGAAAAGCAAAAGGAACTTTATCACCACTTTGGGGTCCTCCCACCTAACTCGTTATGAGAATACGGGAATCCAGGT
>NZ_JAWLCK010000201.1:0-3299 GCF_041687175.1 Lutispora sp. | reverse complement strand
TTCCAGCTCATCTTCGTCCAATATTTCTTTAAATTCCTCCAAGGTTTTTTCAGATATTACTCCCTGAGCTATATCTACAAAGCAGAGGGGAGGGAACATTACACACCACCAGTTCTTTCCCTGAGCTTCGCCAATTTTTACATTGAGGGCTTGGTAGGAGCCGGCGGGGAAGCTCAAATCACCGTAGACCTTTGTGGGGAATTCATAGGTTCCAAGCTCTATGTCAATAGGAAAGCTTTTTCCTAACCTTGCCATCTCCTCTTCTGCCGCTGCAATAAGATTGTCCATATTGGCAGATATGAGATTCTTCACTTCCTCTTGATTTTTCAGGTTCTCGAGCTTTGGCTCCAGTTCCTTTATAATGGCATCCCTGATTTGGAGCTTGATGGCTTGATCCTCCGGTGAATCGCTGTTGGCTACCACATGAAGCCTTATTATTTTATCTTTTATATCTCCCAGCACTGAGTCATTGTTGATATGTAAATTCATAAGCAGACCAAATATGAAAAAGGTAATAAGTATAAAGGATATTATTTTGTATTTCATGTAAATCCTCCGTATATTCTATATTTCCTACACTTAGATTGTTACCATTTAATTGGGCTGTTATACAGATTATGTATTATCATTTAACTCTACCAGTTCTTCTGACGGAAACATCAGCCTTAACATTGATTATTATATTGCTCTGGAAGTATTGATCGAAATCATTCTTTATATTTTCATAGATTGCTGGATGGAATTTGGATAGATACTCCCGAACCCCCAAAATATCTACTTTATACTCCTCCTGCATTTTCTTTATAAATTTATTACAGTCATTTTCTATTAATTGTTCCAGCTTCACCTCAATACTTTTAATCTTATTCTCATCCAAAAGGTCATCTCCAAGAATATATTCTTCTGTAGAACCCTCTGTATTCAAGCTGTAAGTCAGGTATATCTTTCCTTTCTCTACTTTATCCAAATTTATTTTTCTATTGAAGGTAGAATAGTTAAAGGGAACTGAAATATTTCCTTCCTCAATTTCTATTACCCCCCCCTTTGCCTTTCCATTGAGCCATTTCCAAGCTTTGGTCTCATCTCCATTCAGATGAGCTATATGTCTATAATCCTTAATAACCCCTACATATGAAGATGTTAAACCATCTTCGTGAGGTTCCAGACTTGGAATGACCCCATCTCCTTCATTGTCAATAAGCTGCTTCGTAAAATCCAGAAGGGTTATTTTTCCTACACGAGCAGCATATTTTTCATTGTCTGTGATACCTGTAATGTAGTAGGCCAGCAGGCTTTGCATCTTAGGTTTTATCTTAAATATATCCGCAGCCTTGCCATGAGCCATGAATACATACTTGCTGGAGTTAAATTGATGGCCTCTGCTGAATGCATCAAGTATGGATTTTAATAATACATCATCTTCTAGCAATTCCTCGCCAAATATTAAAACTTTTGTGTGCTCATAGGTATGATATTGTGCAAATCTCTGGAGAAGCCTTGTGATACCTATATTATATGAGGGAGCCTGAACACTAAAAGTCACAAAATCATTGACTTTCCCTTCTTCAGCCTTTGAAATATCAGGATTAACAAAACTAAATAGATACTTATCCTGTGACCCATCTTCACTATCTTCACTATCTTCACCAGATCCTTTGGCTTTATCAACCCCAATAGATAAAACAAAGGCCCGATCTTCTATCTCCACTTTATCCCAACACCCCGTCAGCAATAGTATGCAGCTTATAAGCACAAGAAGAATTCTTATCTTTTTCATGATATCTCACCCCTTACCTTTCTTATCCATGCAATAACAAGCAATAGAATAGGTACGATAGAGATCAATATGACACCCAAGGATTGAAATAAAGTGTTTGCCATATCGTTCATCTGAGCTATATTATCTGGCAACAAGGCTATGTAATAAATTAACGGTACCAAAGGAAGGGCAAATTGCTTTTGTTCACTGGCCCCCAATATTTTTGAAAGGGAGTAGGTGACAACAAAGTATGAGGATACCATAGTGGTATACACAGTAAAGAGCCATATGGAAAGCATCACTGCATCCAGCCTTTCCAGGAAAAGTCCAGGAAGGTTTATATTTCTTACGTATCCAAGAAGAGGCCACACAGTATCTTTAAGCAGATTAACACCAAACATTGCGAGACACATTATTGTAATTATCATATAAAGAACAGTTATAAAAATTATCCCTATATTAGCGCCTTTATATGCTTTTTTTGGATTTCTCATAAAACCAACATAAAACAATAAAACCTCGTAACCTGCAAAGCTAAGAACCAGAGTAGGTAGAGATATGAAAATCTTTGAAGGCAGCTTGTAAAACATTGGCATAATATTGGTTGCATCTAAGTCTGTAATACCTGGGATCATAATGAGAAGCAAAGGTATAAACAGCAAAGGGAAAAATACCTCCATGATCCTTGCTACACATTCGACTCCACCTCTCACCGCATAAGTGCATATCAAAATAATGCTTATAATTATTACTTCAGAAGGTGTTCTGAATAAAAGAAAGGCTTTGATTACTTCATTAACCACTCTGGCTTCATAGGCAACGACTATCAAGAAATATATGGCATAGGATGCTGTCAGGATTTTTCCAGGTACCTTGCCTATTATTGCCTCAGCATACTCGGGCAGGGTTTTATGAGGAAATCTGTTGTTGAGTCTTAGAATGATATTTATAAATATTATATTGATTAACCCTCCTATAGGAATTATAAACCAAGCACCTGTGCCTGCTGTTTCAGCCAGTTGAGACGGCAGAGAAAAAATACCTACACCTATTGTTGTCATTATCACTATCATGGCTATTTGGTAGGGACTTATGATATCATTATTTCTTATCATTTTTCGGACCTCCTTTGGCTTTCGAATCTATTATTCTCCTGTTATTTTTCATCCTTATTTTATTTTGGGAGGTCATGGAAGGTCTTTTTATCATTTTGAAGGTAGGAACCCTAAACACTGTATCTTTTAGATCCTCCGGTTTCATGGCTACAAAGGGTGACAGGTATGGCACATTGAAGCTCTTGAGCCTTGCCAAATGGGTTATTATTAATATAAAACCCAGAGTCAAGCCGTATAAGCCCAGCACCCCTGCAATAATCATCAACCCGAATCGCATTATGCGAAAACCAATTGAAAGGTTATAGCTGGGATTGGCAAAAGAGGCTATTGCAGTCAAAGCCACTATAATAACCATTATTGGGCTGACTATCCCTGCCTGAACTGCTGCCTGGCCTATTACAAGACCTCCAACAATGCCTATGGTA
>NZ_JAWLCK010000200.1:0-3313 GCF_041687175.1 Lutispora sp. | reverse complement strand
AGAGCAGCCCAGGAGTTTGTGGAGCTTGTTATAGCTTCTGCCCTTGCACAGGATTCATTTGAATAAAATCCCCAATGTTTCAAACATTGGGGATTTTGCTCTTGTTATTCCCACTCGATTGTTGCCGGTGGTTTTGGGGTTATGTCGTAAACTATTCGATTTACTCCTTCTACTTCGTTTACTATTCTCGATGATATTTTATCTAAGACTTCATAGGGTATTCTTGCCCAATCGGCAGTCATAGCGTCCTTGCTGTGTATTGCTCTTATGATTATTGTATGGCTATAGGTTCTTTCATCGTTTTTCACACCAACGCTTTTTATATCAGGTATAACGGTAAAGTACTGCCATATGCTTCTGTGTAGATTTGCATTTTTTATTTCTTCTCTCAATATGGCATCGGCTTCTCTGACTATATTAAGTCTTTCTCTGGTAATGGCACCTAAAACTCTCACACCCAATCCCGGTCCTGGAAAGGGCTGTCTCCAGATCAAGTCTTCAGGGATTCCGAGCTTTAAACCAACTTCCCTTACCTCATCCTTATAGAGAAGTCTTACTGGCTCTACAATCTTAAGCTTCATATCTTCGGGCAAACCGCCAACATTGTGATGGGATTTGACCAGCCCGCCTTTCTTGGTGCCACTTTCCAATATATCAGGATAAATGGTGCCCTGCACCAGGAAGTCAATCTCACCTAATTTGCTGGCTTCTTCTTCAAAAACTCTTATGAATTCTTCTCCGATTATCTTCCTTTTTTTCTCCGGATCTGCTACTCCATCAAGCTTATCCAGAAATCTGTCCTGGGCATTGACCCTTATCAGGTTCATATTAAATTGCTCTTTGAATATAGATACCACTTGATCTCCTTCGCCTTTTCTCATGAGACCATGATCTACAAAAATACAAGTAAGCTGATCTCCAACAGCTTTATTTACCATCACTGCAGCTACAGAGGAATCTACTCCTCCGCTTAATGCACAGATAAGCTTTTTGTCTCCTACCGTGTTTTTGATCTCTCTGATGGAGTCCTCTATAAATTTATCTATATCAAAGTTTCTATCAAAATTTCTTTCCATAATTCACGCTCCTTTATAATAGAACTCTGAGCTCCGAACTCAGAACTCTGAATTAGAGGATTCCTTTTGGGTCTTTTTTGGAAACCACTAAAGGACACTAAAGGATATTATACTAAATCATAGTTCCAACAGATGCAGTAAAAATTTCTTCGGTTCTGCAGCTGGTCACATATGTTAAATAATAATTTCAGTGGTTTCAGTGTGTTTAGTGGTTTCAATTTGCTATAGACTATAATTCGGTGCTTCCTTGGTTATCTGAACATCGTGAGGATGGCTTTCTCTCAAACCTGCTGCCGTTACTCTTATAAATTGTCCATTCTTTCTCAAATCTTCTATACTAGCTGTGCCGCAGTAGCCCATGCCGGAGCGTAAGCCTCCAACTAATTGGAATATGGTATCAGCCAAAGGTCCTTTATATGGCACTCTGCCTTCTACACCCTCCGGAACCAGCTTCTTAGCATCTTCCTGGAAGTATCTGTCCTTGCTGCCGCTTGCCATAGATGCCAATGAACCCATACCTCTGTAAACCTTGAAGCTCCTGCCTTGATATATTTCCTTTTCTCCAGGACTTTCTTCCGTTCCTGCAAACAAACTACCAATCATAACCACTCTGGCGCCTGCTGCAATAGCTTTTGTGATATCTCCGCTGTATTTTATGCCGCCATCAGCAATAACAGGCACTCCATGTTTGTCAGCCTCTTGAGCGCAGTCATACACTGCCGTAATTTGAGGAACACCTATTCCTGTTACTACCCTTGTAGTGCATATGGAACCTGGTCCTATTCCAACCTTTATGGCATCTGCACCAGCTTCGATAAGCTCTCTCGTTGCATCTGCAGTAGCCACATTTCCTGCAATAACCTGTATTTCCGGATAATTAATCTTTATCTTCTTAATTGCATCTAAAACACCTTTTGAATGGCCGTGGGCTGTATCCACAATAATCACATCTACTTTGGCATCTACTAGAGCTTTTACTCTTTCCATCATATCCTGAGTAACTCCTACTGCCGCTCCAACCAAAAGTCTGCCGCTCTTATCCTTTGCAGAGTTGGGGAACTGTATAGCCTTTTCTATATCCTTTATAGTGATGAGCCCTTTTAAATAGCCGTTGTCATCTACCAAAGGAAGTTTCTCAATTTTATGCTTTTTAAGGATATTTTCTGCCTCTTCCAGATCGGTTCCTACAGGTGCTGTGATTAGATTTTCCTTGGTCATTACCTCATGTATAGGTCTTGACATGTCTGTTTCAAACCTTAAGTCCCTGTTTGTAAGGATTCCTACTAATTTACCTTTCTCATCCACTATAGGTACACCGGAAATCCTGTATCTTTCCATCAGCTCCATAGCATCGGATATAACATGGTCCGGTGAAAGATGAAACGGATCTACTATAACCCCATGCTCTGATCTTTTTACCTTATCCACTTCCATAGCTTGGGCTTCTATGGACATATTCTTATGGATAATGCCTATTCCACCTTCCCTTGCTATAGCAATGGCAAGCCTTGCTTCAGTAACAGTATCCATACCTGCAGACATTATAGGAATGTTAAGCTTAATTTTTTTGGTCAGCATAGTTGATACATCTGTTTCTTTTGGAAGAATTTCTGATTTTGCAGGTATTAGAAGCACATCATCAAAGGTTAAGCCTTCCTTTAAAAACTTTTCCATGGTTACACTCCTCACTTTTCAAAAAAATACCGTTATTTATTGTTTTTTTAATTATATTTAAAGTATATATGTTTGTCAAAGGATTGAAAAAAATACAGAATATTCACTTCACTTGTTGAAATTAACTAAAAAAAGAAGCTTCATACTCTGTATTATTGCACTCTTTTATTCAATTATGATATCAATAAAACTCAAAAAATTATTTTGACATAAAAAATGATTATTATTAAAGTAGTCAGAATAACTTTTGTAATACTGCCCAGCAGATATCCAATAAATACACCAAAGCCGGACTTCATAGATTCTTTCATATTTCTTCCAAACATAAGTTCACCTAATATGACTCCTGCCAGCTGGCCTAGTATAAGCCCCGGTATATTAAATGCGATTAAACCTACTATGCCTCCTATGACACTGCCGATTATACCCTGCTTTGAGGCACCGAACTTCTGCGCCGTCATAAGCCCTGCAATATAATCTACTCCCATAGCCAAAAGTGTGAGTAGCAAAAATATTATAAGGGTTCCCCAACCTATGACTTGAAAACCAGTTGCCCATGCATA
>NZ_JAWLCK010000199.1:0-3366 GCF_041687175.1 Lutispora sp. | reverse complement strand
AATCAGGTTTCACAGACGAAAGTGATAAGTTAACATAAAAGTTATAAAGGAGGCATAAAAAATGAAAACAGTATATGTAAAAAGCTTATACAGAGATACTGAAAGCTATGCAGGAAAGACTGTAACAGTGGCAGGCTGGATAAGGAACATAAGGGTATCAAAGAATTTTGGCTTCATAGAACTCAATGACGGTAGCTTTTTCAAGAGTGTTCAAATCGTATTTGGTGAAGAATTGGAGAACTTTAAGGAAATTTCTAAACTAAATATAAGTTCATCTCTCTATGTGGAAGGTCAACTGGTGCTTACTCCGGAAGCCAAGCAGCTTTTTGAGATAAAAGCAGAGAAAATAGTAATAGAAGGTTTGTCTTCACCGGAATATCCTTTACAAAAGAAGAGACATACCATGGAATACTTAAGAACCATTGCTCACTTGAGACCAAGGAGCAACACTTTCTCTGCCGTATTCAGGGTAAGGTCTTTGGCAGCCTTCGCGATACACAAATTCTTTAACGAAAGAGGATTTGTGTATGTCCATACCCCTATTATTACCGGCAGCGATGCTGAAGGTGCAGGAGAAATGTTCAGAGTAACCACATTGGATATTGACGACCCACCAAGAACAGAGGATGGAAAAATTGACTACAAGGAAGACTTCTTCGGCAAGGAAACAAATCTCACAGTAAGCGGTCAGTTGGAAGCAGAAGTATACGCTTTAGCCTTTAGAAATGTATATACCTTCGGGCCAACTTTCAGAGCTGAGAATTCCAACACTGCAAGACATGCGGCAGAATTCTGGATGATTGAGCCTGAAATAGCCTTTGCAGACTTGGAAGACAACATGCAGTTGGCAGAAGATATGATGAAGTATATTATAAGCTATGTATTAGAGAACGCTCCTGAGGAAATGGCATTCTTTAACCAGTTTATAGACAACACTTTGCTGGATAGATTAGAAAACATAGTTAACTCTGAGTTTGCCAGGGTTACTTATACAGAGGCAGTAGAATTGTTGAAAAAATCCGGTAAAGAGTTTGATTATCCTGTTGAGTGGGGTATAGATCTCCAGACAGAGCATGAAAGATATCTGACAGAACAGATATTTAAAAAACCTGTGTTTGTCATCAACTATCCAAAGGAAATAAAAGCCTTCTACATGAGGCTCAACGATGACAACAAGACTGTAGCAGCCATGGATCTTCTGGTGCCGGGTGTAGGAGAAATTATCGGAGGCAGCCAGAGAGAAGAAAGATATGATGTCCTAGAAAAGAAGATTGAAGAATTCGGACTTAAAAAAGAAGACTACTGGTGGTATATGGAGCTTAGAAAGTACGGCGGCACCAAGCATGCCGGATACGGATTAGGCTTTGAAAGAATGATAATGTACTTAACGGGCATAGGCAACATCAGAGATGTCATACCTTTCCCAAGAACAGTAGGAACAGCAGAATTTTAATATTGTATCTCACAGAACCGCTCCCTAAGAAGCATTGGGAACGGTTCTTTTTGCTTCATAAAAAATTTTGCAAAGCAAACAACTGTGGTATAATGTGGATATGATGTATTTTTTAAGCAAATGTCATGTTTGAGTTTATTAATCTAATTATGTAAAGAGTATATCCATATATTATCTTTGAAGGGGGAGTGAGAAATGAGATTATTTATATGCGACTTAGAAAGTAAGGATTTTGAAAAATTAATTCCTGAGCTGCCGGACGATGCCAAGGTTATTTCATATGATGAGAACATACATCATTGCATGGGGTGCTTCGGATGCTGGATAAAAACACCTGGAGCCTGTGTAATACGCGATAAGTATGGAGATATGGGTGAGTACTTGTCAAAATGTGAAGAGGTAATTATTATAAGCAGGTGTTGCTATGGTGGATTTAGCCCATTTGTAAAAAATATATTGGATAGAAGTATTTCTTATATGCACCCTGATTTTGTAATTAAGAACGGAGAGATGCATCATAAGCGACGATACAAAAATGTAATAGAGCTTCATGTGTATTTTTATGGTGAAAATATAACAGAAAAAGAGAAATTGACTGCACAAAAACTGGTGAAATCCAATTCTTTCAATCTGGATTGCAATGCTGGGAGAGTGTCATTCTTCAAAAGCATTAAGGAAATGGAGGGACAGATACTATGAAAATAGCTTTTATATACGGAAGTCCCAAAACGAAAGATAGCGCCTCAGCTTCATTATTACAGGAACTGAAACCTTTTTTGCAGCAAGATGGTATTACAATTTCAGATTATAATTTTAACAAGCCTTTATTAAATGAAGAAGAGATGGAGCAATTGAAAGATTATGATGCTCTTGTATTTGGTTTTCCATTATATGTAGATGGAATCCCATCTCATCTGCTAAATTGTCTTACTCAATTAGAAACATTTTTTGCATCTTTAAATGAAAAAGATATTAAAGTTTATTCAATAGTGAATTGCGGATTTTATGAAGGTCATCAGAATAAGCTGGCAATGGAAATGATGGAGAATTGGTGTTCAAAAGCAGGGCTTAAGTGGGGACAAGGACTTGGGATTGGCGGAGGAGGAATGATGACGGCGATAAAAAATGTTCCAATTGGGCAGGGACCAAAGAAGAGTCTGGAGATGCCATTCAGGCAATTAGCAAATAATATATTGAATGGTGCCTCAGATGAGAATATATTCATCTCTCCAAGTATTCCAAGATGCTTATATAAACTTGCTTCAGAAATGGGATGGAGAAAATCCACAAAAGCAAACGGACTGAAGACAAAAGATTTGTCTGCCAGAAAATAAGAATATGGAATGATTGCAATTTTTTATACCATAGACGAATGTTTGTTAACTTCTTAAGTCAAGGGAAGGTGAAAAAATGGATAAAGATATGGAATTGAAGATAATAAGGAATTTTCAATCCAGGAATATAGAAGCGGCATTTTTTGAAACCTTGGAAGAGGCTAAAGATAAAATAATGGAATTGATACCTGCAACTTGTTCAGTTGGCATTGGAAACTCTCAAACTTTGAAGAAGATGAATATTTCAGAGCTGTTGAGAGAAAGGGGAAACATTGTATTTGACAAAACACAGGCCCAAAGCCAGGAAGAAAGTAAAGAGATTAAGAAAAAGTCTTTATTGTCTGATTGGTATATTACAGGTACAAATGCAATTTCAGCAGAAGGTCATTTAGTAAACATAGATCACAGTGGAAATAGAGTAGCAGCAATGATATATGGACCCGATAATGTAATAGTTGTAGTAGGAAGAAACAAGATATGCGATACACTTGATGATGCAGTACATAGAGCTAGAAGCATATCAGCTCCGTTGAATGCTAAAAGAGCCGGATATAATCCACCATGCTTGGAATTGAAAAA
>NZ_JAWLCK010000198.1:0-3405 GCF_041687175.1 Lutispora sp. | reverse complement strand
TTTTATAAGATTTATTCTGTTTTTTATATACCAGTCATCACCATAGGGAGTCATTTCCTCAAAACTGGTTTCGCCTGATATGTAGTGTGGTATTCTCGTCCTTGTATAAGTGTTTAAACTCTCCAGTTCCAACAATGTTATATGGCAATCCTTATCCGCTTCTCTAGCTGATTTTGATGCATTAAGTCCTGCTATACCTGCCCCTATGATTAATATTTTTTTCTCCATATTATCACTACTCCATTAACATTTCTTTATGCTGATTTATCAGTTATTATTCGACATGTTTTTATCAATACCTTCATTTTCATGATAATTATTATTCATTGATATGACTTATCATAGTTATCATGCCAATGTTTATTATTTGCATATCTTTAGAATTTATTTTAATGAAATTAATCAGTACACTTCTATTTTTGCAACATATAATGATATAAGCAAGTTTTATTTAAGTAGGTGATATTATGCAAATCCATGTTGTCCAACCAGGACAGTCAATATTTCAAATAGCACAATTATATAATTCTACTGTCTCTGCCATTGTAGGTGCCAATGAAGTGCCTAATCCCAATCAACTGGTGGTAGGACAGACTCTTGTAATCCCCATAGTAGGAAGTTACTACTGGGTTCAACCTGGAGATAACTTGTATAGCATCGGTCAAAGATTTGGGATAAACTATCAGGAGCTTGCTCGTATAAACGGGATTCCAGTTAATCAGCCTTTGCAAGTGGGTTTGAGATTATACATTCCCCCGCGGCCTAGGAGAAGAGCAGAGATAAACGCATATGTTGAACCTATCGGTGACACTGTTACTCCTGCATTGGAAGAAGCAGCACGAAAAGCAGCACCGTTTTTGACATATCTGGCACCCTTCAGCTTCCAGGTTAACAGAGATGGAACATTAAAAGCGCCGCCATTAAATAATTTTCCTGCCATTGCTCGAGCCAACGGTGCGGCTCTGATGATGGTTGTCACAAATCTTGAGGAGGGGCAATTCAGCGCAGAATTAGGGAGAATCATTTTAACTGATGAAGCAGTGCAAAATCGTCTGCTCGATAACATCATTGCAACTGCAAGGCAGTATAATTTTGGAGATATACATTTTGACATGGAATTTTTGCCTACCGATTTAAGAGAGAACTACAATAATTTTTTGAGAAAGGCTAAAGCAAGGCTATCTGCAGAAGGATTGCTCATGTCTACGGCTCTGGCACCAAAAACCAGTGCCACCCAGGTGGGTGAATGGTATGAAGCCCATGATTATAGAGCTCATGGAGAAATTGCAGACTTTGTTGTCCTGATGACCTATGAATGGGGTTACAGCGGCGGCCCACCTATGGCTGTATCACCAATAGGACCGGTAAGACAGGTTATCGAATACGCATTAACTGAAATGCCTGCAAACAAAATAATGATGGGACAGAATTTATATGGCTACGACTGGACACTGCCTTATGTTCCCGGTGGACCCTATGCAAGGGCAGTAAGCCCTCAACAGGCAATTCAAATAGCAGCAGAACATAATGTACCTATCAGATATGACTATACGGCACAGGCTCCTTATTTTAATTATACAGATGATCAGGGAAGGCAGCATATAGTGTGGTTCGAAGATGCCCGCTCCATCCAAGCCAAATTCAATCTTGTAAAAGAACTTGGACTACGGGGTGTAAGCTACTGGAAACTAGGTCTGCCCTTCCCACAAAATTGGCTGCTCATAGAGGAAAATTTCGATGTAGTGAAGAGATAGATTATAACTAAAGCAAGCAGGTTTTTCCTGCTTGCTTTAGTTTGCTTTTCATCTTACTTCCTAGATAATTCTGAATCAAATACCCAGGTTGCGGATCCGTCTGCCCACCTCATAGCATAAAGCAAGCGTATCTTGCCACTTTGAGAAGGTGCTACGGCCCAATCTGTATTTGTTATCCCATCCAGCAGTACTATTGCCTGAATCCGTTCACCATTAATCTCTGCAGGAAAAGACAATCTCCATTTTCCTTGCACGGTAGTATCTTTATCCCATGCCGCATGGGTCATACTATAGGTTCCGTCTTTATTTATTGCAACCTTGCCTTGATCTGCACCCATGTTATATTCGTGTGTTGCATAATTTCCCGTTGATTTGTAATACAAATTGGTTGCACTACCGGGAGTCCATATATACCAAGTTCCGTAGAGATTTTCAAAATTCGTAAGAAAATCATCCATGCTTTCTTCAAAGGATTCGTCCAGCCAATTATTTGATGGCTGTTCCTCTGCATCTGCCTTAGCGGCTTCAGATGCAACTGCAACCTTACTATTATCTGTAAAGGGTTGGTCTGAAATCTCTATAGGCTGTTTTGCATCTATATATTTCACATACAAATCCAGATTTTCACTGACAAACCTCAAAGGAACAAGAGTTGTTCCATTTTGGGCGACAGGTGGCGCATCAAGTTGTACCTGTCTATCATTTACTAGCGCGGTATTTTTACCTATAGTAAGGGTTACTTTCTTATCTTTTAGTGTGAGTACTATTTCTTGTGTTTCACCTTTCCAATCTATCTTAGCCCCTATTGCATTTGCCATAAAACGAATGGGAACCATTGTACGCCCGTTTATAACACTTGGTGGAACTTCCAGTTCTACTATATCGCCGTTAACTATTGCATCCTTCCCGCCAATCTGCAATCTAATGTGTATTGAAGGAGTTTTTTGGGGCGCTTCTTTATTTTGTTCAGCCACAGGTGCTTCTGACCAAGGTGGCGTTATATCAGGTATAGACCATGGTTCTGTATAAGTGGGTTCAGTCCATTGCTCCGTATAAGTCGGCTCTGACCACTGCTCTGTATAGGTTGGCTGCGACCATTGCTCTGTGTAAGTAGGCTCTGACCATATATCCGCAGCAAAAGCTGTACTTGGAAATATGATAAATACTGCTACTATCACATATGCTAGCGCTGTTAAATGTTTCTTAAACATGAGGCATCAATTCCTCCTTTCATTTTTTAATTCTATTATTCTGCTTTTATACCCAAACTGTCTTCAAACCAGATTTTGTTTTGAATATCGTATCCATAATGATATCTAACGCTGACCATTCCCTCTGACTTTGGTATCATGACCCAATCTATTCCATCTGGACCATTCTCAAGGATTAGCATGTCTTTATGCCCTATTACTTCATCCTTCTCTCCTTGTCTCCATTTTCCTATGGCTGTGCCGTAAATTCCATGCTTCATAGCATAAGTACCATCTTCTCTCACAATGAGTGTTCCCATGAACATACCCTGAGAACGCCCACCCATATGCAAGTTCCAGACTCCGAAATAATTGAAATCAGAATCGAGAATCGGTTTTTGCTCTAGTTCAGGCTTCGGTTCTGGTTTAGGATCCGGCTTGGGCTCAGGAATTGGCTTTGG
>NZ_JAWLCK010000197.1:0-3421 GCF_041687175.1 Lutispora sp. | reverse complement strand
CAGAATCTGATCGGGTAAATAATTTAATCACATTATTAGATGGTTATATGGCAGAAAGTGGACATCACATCAATGTAAATGTCTTTAACCGTGACTTATTAGTTGATGCGATGAATCATCCAGAAAAATACCCACAATTAACAATCCGTGTATCTGGTTATGCAGTTAACTTTGTAAAATTAACTCGTGAACAACAACTAGATGTTATTAATCGGACAATTTTCGAAGCATTTTAATAAACCCTTATAAAGGGAGTAGGATGTGAACAAGATGACTAAAGCTCGAGTTCATTCAATAGAAACCTTTGGAACCGTTGATGGTCCTGGTGTTAGATATATTATATTCTTAAAAGGATGTCCTCTAAGGTGCCTTTATTGTCATAATCCTGACACATGGGACTCTGAAACAAATGATATTAGATCTATCGAAGACTTGATTAAAGATATTATGAAATATCATGTCTATATCAAAAGAGGTGGAGTTACAGTAAGTGGTGGAGAACCACTTATGCAGATTGATTTTTTAATAGACTTCTTCAAAGAATTGAAAAAGTTAAATATTCATACCTGCATCGATACCTCAGGAGTAATCTTTAATGAAGATAATAATATAGCTAAGTTCGATGAACTAATGAAATATACTGATTTAGTGTTATTAGACTTAAAACAGATAAATAATGATAAACACAAAAAACTGACAGGTTTACCAAATACAAATGTATTAGCTTTTGCGAATTATCTCAATGAAAAAGAAGTTCCAGTTTGGATAAGACATGTCTTAGTTCCAGGTATTACTACTGATTAAAAAGACTTAATAGAATTAAAACAATTTATCAATCAACTAAATAATGTTGAAAAAATTGAAGTAATTCCCTACCACACCATGGGACTTTATAAATATGATAACTTAGGAATCAAATATCCATTAAAAGGTGTTAATCCACCTTCACGAGAAGAAATTGCGCTAGCTGAAAAGATATTAAAATTATAATAAAAATAAAAGGACTTTAGAATTTCCTGGTTCTTTCTCAAGTTAGGTTACAGGTATGTTTAAAAAATGACTATTTGTCGCTTTCCGAATAGCCTATATTAAATCAAGTATATTGAAATCAGGCAACCTAAATAAAAAAGCTAATTTACATTTCATTTCTAGGTTGACTAATTTTGCTCTACCATATAAAATACGTTTGATGAGCTTAAATTTGTTGTTGTTTCCTTCAACGAATCCTGAACTCTCATCATAGGATATCGCATTCTTGACCGGTGTGATATCTTTTTTTATACCCTCACAAAAACTTTCTATTTCTGATTCCTGATAATTTTCTATAAATTCATCTATTTTATTTGGGTCATCTCCCATTAGGATCGAATGAAAAGAATGAAATATTTCTTTTACTTTATCCACAACTGGATATTTCTCTTTAATAATTTCTATATGTTCATGTATTATTTTATCTTTTTCAATTTTTGGATTCATGGTTAATAAATACTTTAATAGATTATTTCGTTTTATTACTATGATATCTTCTGGATATACAGTTTTTATTGGATAGTAAAAATTTGCTTTCCTGTTAGGGAAATTATTTTTTTCAATGAGATAAATATATTTCCTTAGACTATTTAAATTGTCGATATATCCTTTATGCTGAATGTAGTAATAAATTATGTCATCACTAATTCCATCCTGCATCATCTTATAGATAATATTGAGGTAGTCGTCCATAATTGTTTTTCTCTTCTTGTAATTGCGTGGTTGATCGAGACTTTGGATTTCATCTTCAGTCATATTTATATACTTCTTAGCCGCTGGTTGAGATATATTGAATTCTTTTGCGATTGTATTAATCCTTTTATTATCCATCTCAAACCATCTTGTTTGTATTTTACAGATTAATTCTTGTTTTTTTTTCTTCCTTCAGCATGATCAATGTATTGTTTAGAATTTAGTTTTCTTTTCTTATTATCAAAAATAAGCTCTGTGCCATCAGGGTTAACTGGAGGGGTATTGTCATAGTGAAGTTGGTTAAGTTTAGCTACGCTTGGCTTTTTTTCAACTTTTGAAGGAGCTTCGTCTAATATTACTCCGTCTTTTATAAAAATTTCTGTTGGAAGCTCATTCTTAAAAATATCCTTAAGCTTGTCTAATAAGTTTTGAAGGATATGAAATCGATCAGCTACCTGTACACATTCTGGTAGTATTTCATTAATCGCAGATGCATACGCAGTTGCACGGTCTCGTGTCACTAATTTTATTTTATTATGACCTTTTAACCATACTTTTAGTGTCTCACTATCACGCCCTTCAAGTAGTGCGATTAGATGATGGTCTTCTAAATCATAAATGGCTGTGGCATAATGATGTCCTTTTCGAATCGCTACATCATCGATACCAACGGCTTCCACATCTGGATTATCAATGAATTCAATGCGATTATAAATTCTTTGAATCGTATCATTACTTACTTTAATGCCAATTTGATCAAGTACCTTACTTGCACCTTCATTACTTAAAAACATAGATACAGCTAAAATCAATGAAGTTAAAGCGGTCGTACGAACTTGTGATGGTTTAGCGAAGGGAAGTTCTTCCATAAAAACCTTTCGTTCACAGTTAGGATTTAGGCATCTATATTTATAGGCTCTAATATGTAGAATAGTTTGTTTACAATGTATAGGGGTATCTTGTAAAATCCTCTCATAAGTTGACTGAAGTTTTCTACTTTCTACACCACAATTTGGACATGTACAGCTATGAGGATGTGATTTAAGATATAGATGTAAAGCGTCTTGATCCTCACGATGTTTATAGATAAAATAATTCTCACCAAATAGAAAAGAATGGTCATTTGTCTCTTTATATTTCATTTTTTTCAACCTCCAATACTACCTATATTATACCATAAATAACCAAAGGCGAGAAGTAAAATAAATAAAATATACATGAAAAAATCAGATATCTTTCGATACCTGATTATCCATAAATAACCAATCTTAAGTAAGAACCCTTTTCTGTTCTTACCCTTTTAATTATGTTCGTTGAATGAAGTGTAGTTTCATCATCAATAATCCACACTGTATTCTTCTGTTCTTTAGTTTTAAAATTGAGAATTAAGAGGCTGTTAAACCGATTTTTACGCTTAATGTGTCTTTTAAAATACAGGAAAACTATCCCTAGTTCCATTACCAAAAATAAAGGAGTGTACTTTAGTTCTATCAAACCCATGAGCGAGTTGGTTTTCAAGTTATTTCGCAATTTTAATTAGGATAACGGTCACAAATATTGTTTTAATCTTGTTAGACTCGTCAGCTTGTTAGTATTTCCTTTTTATTGTGTCATAAATTTCAGGTTTGCCAATTTCATTCAAGTCCATGCTCTCATTATTGACATAATAACCTATACTTTCTATATACCCCGTTTGAAA
>NZ_JAWLCK010000196.1:0-3461 GCF_041687175.1 Lutispora sp. | reverse complement strand
CTGTTCTCCATATGTCTGCAACTTTTTCTCCATATCCTCCAAATCAAGTCTTCCCTCTTGGTCTATGTTCACATAATCCACATGGAATTTATTCCTCCAAGGCAGGTCGTTTGAATGATGCTCCATAAAGGTTGATAATATGACACCGGTTCCATATATTTCTTTATACATGTTGGAAAGTTTATTTATAGCTTCAGTAGTATTCTTAACATAGATTACACAATCTTTACCCCATGTGCCTCCTACAAAGTCCAGCACAGCCTTTCTTGAACTGTCATAAATTTCTGAGGAGGCTTTTGATTTATATCCTGTTCCTCTGTGTATAGATGAATACCATTGTGAAAAGTCAACTATTCTATTGACAACAGGTATAAAAGGAGGGGTGGTTGCTGCATTATCAAAGTTGATATAGGAAGCATAGCTTCCATCTTTAAGAGGTACTTCTGAATTAACTCCGGCAATAAGGTTTCGATAGGGATTTGATCCATTTATAAACATCTAAATCACCCTCTAGCAAATATATACACATAATCAGTTTATTCAGATTAAAAACTTATGTTACTAAAACCCTGATATATCTAATGGACCATCCTTAATTAAACAAAGGCTAAACTCCCATAGAAGCTGACAGGTCATTGATGCAGTGATGGAGAATTTTATTAGTGTTAGCTCAGTGAAAGTCACAGAAATTAGACAAGTAGAAAAGCTTCCATATATAGAGATATATTGAGAAATATAGATATACCTTTAAATATTTTTGTATAATCAAAAAATATTGGAGTATTTTAGCTATGGTGACAATTGAAGTTTAATTGGAATATTATATAATATAATCAAAGGTCAAAGAAAGTCAAAGTCAAACTTTATGGAGGTGTAGTATATGTATTTAATTCCATACGGTAGAAGAAATAGAGGCCTGGCTAGCAGAAGCAAAGACATTTTTAATATAGACAGTTTATTTGATAACTTCTTCAATGATTCATTTATGTCCCCGTGGTTTATGGGAGATAGTCAAATGAGGGTAGACGTAAAGGAAAATGATAAAGAATACATCGTAGAAGCAGACTTGCCGGGTGTAAACAAAGAAGATATAAATATTGAGCTTAATAACGACAGACTCACTATTGCTGTAGAAAGAAATGAAGAAGTCAATGTGGAAAAAGAGAACTACATCAGGAGAGAAAGAAGAAGCGGCAGCTTCTGTAGAAGCTTCTATATTGAAAATGTAGTAGAAGATCAGATTTCTGCTAAATTTGAAAACGGTGTTCTTTCAATAGTATTACCTAAGAAAGACCAAACTCCAAAGAAGAGAAACAGAATAGAGATTAAATAGCAAATAGAACCTCTTGGTCAAAAGACCGAGAGGTTCTATTTTAAAGCCTTCTTAGCCAGCTCATCCGCCATTTCATTATATTTATCCCCTGAATGGGCTGTAACTTTTTCAAAGGATATTTTCATCACATTTCTATACTTATTCATGTATTCCATGTACTTTTTTGCACAATAGGAGTTAACTTTCCATAGACCTGTAAACCACTTGGCTATGCCTTCATAGTCATGCCTGATCAATATGTTAAGATACCCATTGCTATATGCCCATCTCACTGCAAACATGGTGCCCATCAGCTCTCCAGCCACATTTCTGCTAACCACAGCCTCAGGATCCTCATTGGCACCGCTTTCGCATATTATCTCTCCCTGGGGAGTGATTATGACACATCCAAAGGAGTACCTTTTCTGACTGTCATCATAACTGCCATCCACATAGGCAATCACCGTATTTGACTCTTCAGCAAGCTTTTTATGTATTTCCGTTATATCCATACCCTCAGCATAAGCTTGAGCTTCTTCATAAGTGGGAAAGGATTTGTACTCTGCTCCGCTAAATCCTTCTATGCTGTTTTTACACTCATCCCAGGATTCAAATACACCGACAACTTTTCCTTTTTTCACTCCATAGTATTTTTTCTTAGCCATCGAACCTGCCTCCATAATTCAGTAAATATCATTCTGAATGTACTATATATAGCTTTGTTTGTCAATTTACTAAATGGGTAAGGACATTCTTAGGTTTATGTTTTTAATATGAATACTACGTATTGAAGGGTAAGTTAAGTGCCTGTGAAAGTTGAGAAGATATTTTCACTTTGCTATAATAGTATTAACCAATAATTACTAATATTAATAATGTTTATATATTATAGAAACGGTTGTGGGGTGAGTTTCTTGCTTAACTTTGTCATTTGTGATGATACTCATTCCGAGAGTATTAGAGGTATAATTGAACCCATAATAGATGAATTAAATATTGGCAAGATAGTTATGGTTGAGAAAAGTCCTGACAAAGTTGTGGAATACATAAAGAATAATAAAGCTGCTACTGTATATTTTCTGGATATTGAATTAAATTCATCAATAAACGGAATCGATATGGCAAGATTAATAAGAGAAAAAGATTCTTCTTCATACATAGTATTTATAACTGCCTATGAGAAGTTTGCTTTTTTGACCTATAAATACAAGTTGAATGTGGTTGATTATATAGTAAAACCTGTTAACAAGAATGATGTCATATATTGTATTGAGACGATCTGTAACTTGGAAAAAGAGAAGAAGTTTATAAAAGATGATGAAGATAAAAAGGATTATATATTAAATATAAAATCAGGCTGGAAACAGTACAGGATAGATGCAAGAGATATCATATATATAGAGGTTATTAAAAATAAAATAATAATTCATATTGAAACAGGACAGATAAGCTTCTTTTCTACATTGAAGGATGTTAGGGACAAGCTGACTTCTGTTGGAGTTGACAGCATCATGGTTTGCCATAAGTCATATATGGTTAACATAAAGAAGATAAGCTGCATAGATAAGAACGATGTTATTATGATAAATGGCGATCGCTGTCCCCTTTCAAGAAGATACAAAAGGGGGATTGTTGATGCTTTTAATAGTTAACTTTTTTATGTCTTTGATCATGGGTATCATGTTTTATATTTCAGTAATTAAGCTATCGAGCTATGAGTTTAATAAAAAAAATGCTATTGGCTTTATATTCTGTTTTGCTTTTTTCAATGCTTTAATAAGAAGTTGCAAATATTATGATAATGTTACTTCCTTACTGAAAATATCTATTGTTTTATTTGTTACAGTGCTTTTTACCAATACTTTTATAATAGACAATATCATCAAATCCTTCTACTATACAGTTCTCATATATACAGTTGCATTAATCAATGAATCTGTTCTCGGTTTAGTAATGGTTAAGATTTTTAGCATCTCATTAAATACAATCCAGAATGATATTTTATATATGACCATATCAAATTTATACGTTTTATGTATGACTTATATTGCCATAATTACGATGAAATATATATGGGATAAGAAAAAAATCATTGCCCAAATAAATAAAAATGGAGCTTATATACTATTCGCTCTTATAACCTTCATAG
>NZ_JAWLCK010000195.1:0-3479 GCF_041687175.1 Lutispora sp. | reverse complement strand
GAGCAAGGCAGAATACGAGAGTTGGAAAGACTTCTTCGAAACACGGTACGCCCAGGAAACCAAAAAGCTTGGTCAACTGCCACAAAGTATTTGGAATGCAATCCTCAGTGACTTTGGAGAAGCATACAAGCTGCCGGGGCATCTGATGAACCTGGAAAATACCACGGCTGGGAATCTGGCAGATTCCACCCAGGGAGTGATTGGAGCCGGATTCACAGCGGTTGGTGTAACCAAACTGGCCAAGGCAGGTTATACACTTGCAAAGGGAGCAAAGATTAAATTTGTACCAAAGGCAGACATTATCGGAGGAAAGAGCCTCAAAGAGCTGTTGGCGGATGAACGGGGATTTATCAAAGTTCCCAGGGAAGCAGGTAAAGCTGGTTCAAATCTAGAAAGATTGTTGAAAAAATATAATTTAACTCGTGGTATAAATAAAGGTCAGCCAATATTATTTGGACAAAAAGGAGTATCACCAACCTTCAGCAAAGAGGGAATCTTCAAAGGAGCAGATATTAATGATATTGTCGATAAATTACAGAAAGGAATAATTAAGCCAAGTGACATCGAAATAAAATATATTTGGGTTAATGGACAAAAGGTAGCAGTAAACAATAGATCATTAGCAGCCCTATCAAAAGCAGGTATGAAACCAGTAAATGTCAAAGATATGACAGGTAAACTTCCCAAAGATGGGCCAGATAGCTTAGAAAGTGTTTTAATGCGTCTGGAAGAGATGGATGGTGTACCATCCAAATCTATTCCAATACGAACCACAGATGATTGGAGCTCACCATCGAGGGAGTGGGTAGAATTACTATAATAGGAGGCTATACATGGTATATGTACCGAGTTTTATGAATTATTTAGACGAGTATAATAAACAAAAACGAAATATACACACAGTTGACGATTGGGTTAAATTCAGAAATGAGTGGTTTGATGAGTCACAATGGCCTTTGAAGACTCCATTTCAATTAACAGAGGAATCCTTACGAAAAAGGGGACCTAAAAAGATAGCGGGACGATTGTGGGTATATACAACCTATATGTATGATATTTCACCTGAAGCAAGGTATGAATTTTTTTCAGCGTTATATAATATAGGTCATCCCTTACTATTTAATTATAGTGGCCCTAAAACAGCTGAGAATGGATGGAATCAAAATTGTCCTTATTGTGAAATATCAACTAACGAAATTGGTGATGATACATGTCCAGTTTGCACGAGAAAATTACTTTATTCAAGGGTTATGGATTAACTCAATATATGTATGAGTCAAGGGACGGTTCCTTGACTCTTTTTTTCTTTATTAGGTACAATATGGATAAACATACATAAAGAGAGGATGATCTATTGCCAAGTAAGTTGAGTGATAGGCACCTCTTTTTAGAGACGAAATACGCAAAAAAGCCAATGAAAGAGCAAATGCTTACCGGGAAGCAGAAGAAGGCAGCTTCAACGCCACCTTCTGGGAAATGGAAAAAAAGAAGTATCTTACAAAGGCACAGTACAGTAAAAGAGTACGTAGCCCACCCTTAGTGTTGCATTAATTAACCTCTTATGGTAATATGTAGAAAGAGCCACAGGAGGTTAATTCTTTGACAAAATTAAGAAGATATTTAGAACCAGGTGCGTGATATTTTGTAACGTTGGTAGTAAAAGATAGAGAGGATATTCGTAGATGAAAAAGCGTGTAAACTGCTTATGGTAACCATGCAATTCTATAAGTATTATCTAGACTATAAGATATATGCCTTTGTGATAATGCCGAACCATTTTCATGCAATAATACAGCCTGGAGCAGAGTTCAATATATCGGTAATAATGAACAAGATAAAAGGGAACTTTGGAAATAAGTATAATAGGATTGTTGGGAAGACAGGTAAGGTGTGGCAGTCAAGGTTTTATGATGAGGGGCTAAGGGATAGTCGATAGACCCGGAGAATATGAATTCTCAAGCTACAATTATTACTATGGTAAGGTAGATAACTATTTAGTTGATATACCGGAGTAAAGCACTATAGGCACCTGACCAACACTAAGGGTGGGATACGCCTCTACGCCTCTTCTCTTATTAACTATATTAGCATCCTTCATATCAATCCCCCTGACGGTTTACCAGTATATTGGTATGTATTATGATTATATCATGAATATTTTACCATTCCATTATTAATGAAAAAAAGCAGATTTGAATCCGCTTTTTTCGCAGTTTTTTGCTGTCTTACATCCTACCTTCTTATTTTAGTCAAGGTGAACTTTACATATATATGCAAAATATTACATATAATTTCGCTAATGTGTGAAGGGTATCAATGGGAAAGGAACAGAAACACATTGCTCTAACTGTTCTACACCTCTATCTTGTCATATACATCCAAATATCATATAATATTGGTATAAAATGCAAAAAATAGAATTAAAGGTCTTAAAGTATAAAAAATAGTTTGGTTAATTGATTTGATAATAACATAGCAGATTATGCATATCTTAAAGAAGGTGAATTATATGAGTTCTTCTATAAAGTATTATCCTCTAACCCATCCCCAAAAAGCCATATGGTATACCGAAAAACTCCATCCTGGCACAAGTATCGGCAACATAGCCGGAACGTTAAGGTTTAAAGGAGATATGTGAGTCAGGGGACGGTTCCTTGACTCATTTTTCATTATTAGGTACAATATGGATAAAACATGCAAAGAGAGGATAATCCTGTGCCAAGGTTTAGAAGAAAGCTTAGCAAAAGCAGAATATATCACGTCATGGTAAGAGGGAATGAAAGAAAAGACCTGTTCCTTGACAATGACGACAGAGAAAAGTTCATAGATATATTGTATAAAAAGAAAACAGAGAATGAATATGACCTCTATGCATACTGCCTTATGAGTAATCACGTGCACTTGCTGATTAGAGAATGTAGCAATGAAATTGCAAGGATAATGAAAAGAATAAATACCAGCTATGCATGTTACTTTAATAAAAAATATGATAGGATAGGCCATGTCTTTCAGGATAGATATAAAAGTGAAGTAATAGAATCTGAAAGACATCTTCTTGCAGCAGTAAGGTACATACATAATAATCCGGTTAAGGCTGGATTGGTAAGAAGTGCTTCGCAGTATAAGTGGAGCAGCTATAATATATATGCTGATCTTGAATCACACTCCAAAACAGTTGACAAAGATATGGTACTTGGTATATTCACTGAGAATAAACAGAGGGCGAAAGAACTATTTATAGAATTTTCAAAACAGGAAACGGATGATACATTTATTGATTATACAGAGGATAAAGATATGGACTTCACTCTTCTAAACAGAAAAGAGACAGAAGCATATCTTGATAATCTCTTGGTTGAAAGAAATCTAAAAAAAGAAAACCTAAGAGGAATAAACCCAAGTATGAGAAGTGAGATAATAAAGGAGCTAAGAAGTAAATCAGCCTTATCAATCCGTGAAATGGCAGGGGTTTTAGGGCT
>NZ_JAWLCK010000194.1:0-3494 GCF_041687175.1 Lutispora sp. | reverse complement strand
AAATATAACAGCCTTTTTTATGTTTGCATAGATGTTTCTGCCCTCTTCAATTGCATGGACTATAGTTGTAAAATTATCATCTGTCAATATCATATCGCTGGCGCCTTTAGAAACATCAGTGCCAGTGATGCCCATAGCAACACCTATATCTGCATATTTTAACGATGGTGCATCATTTACGCCGTCACCTGTCATTGATACTATATTCCCGTGTGCTTTAAAGGCTCTGACTATCTTTACCTTATGCTCAGGAGATACTCTGGCAAAGACTCTGTAGTTATTAATCTTCTTTGAAAACTCTTCATCTGTCAATTTATCTATTTCAGCACCTGTAATACTCTGATCTAAAGATTCTGCAATGCCAAGTTCCCTTGCTATCGCTACTGCAGTATTTCTATGGTCACCAGTAATCATAACAGGGGTTATTCCTGCTCGTTTTGCTTCCTTTATTGAGTCCTTAACTTCAAGCCTTGGCGGATCTATCATTCCAACAAATCCTAAAATAACTAAGTCTTTTTCCATTTCTTCAGGCTCTATTATATTGTCTACATCTTTATATGCAGCACCAAGAACCCTTAATGCATTGTCTGACATTTCTTCGGCAACTCTTAGGTAATTTTGCTTCATCTCTTCTGTCAGTGGAACTACTTTACCATCTACAAGAGCTCTGGTAGAGATTTTTAAAATATTATCTATTGCACCTTTAGTATGAACCCTGTATTTATCTCCTTCTATATTTAAAGTTGACATCAGCTTTCTATCTGAGTCAAATGGATTTTCGCCAACTCTCTTATGTTTTTCGTTCAGATCCTTTTTAGTAAGATTGAATTTATCACCCATTACCACTAAGGCTACTTCCGTAGGATCTCCTGTGCTTTGGCCATTCTCATAAGTTGCATCAGAACACAAAACAAAAGATTTTATCATTTGAGCTTCATCTTCGTTAGCGCTAAGATTTGTTTCTGTAGCAGGTAAATCCTTCAAATTGTTAAGAGTATAGTATTTAACAACGGTCATCTTATTTTGTGTAAGTGTACCAGTCTTATCAGAACAAATTATATTTACTGAACCAAGTGTCTCAACAGCTGGCAGCTTTTTAACTATTGCATTTATTTTTGACATTCTGGTAACACCTAAAGCTAATACTATAGCAACTATAGCGGCTAAACCTTCAGGTATGGCTGCAACTGCCAAGCTTATTGCAGTTAGGAACATCTCAAACAGATCTCTTTTTTGGAATAAAGCAATTACAAATATGAGAGCACAAATACCTATAGCTAAGAACCCAAGGATTCTGCCTAGTTCGTCTAACCTCTTTTGAAGAGGTGTCATTTCCTCATTATCTTCATCCAGTATTTTTGCTATCTTGCCAATTTCTGTTTCCATAGCCGTAGCTACTACTACACCTTCACCTCTGCCATATGTAGCAAGCGTAGACATGAATGCCATATTTGATCTATCCCCAATTGGTGTCTTTGGATCTTCATGAATATCGTTAGCATTTTTATTTACAGGAACAGATTCACCTGTTAGTGCTGATTCCTCTATCTGTAGGTTTGCACTATCTATTAGTCTTAAATCTGCAGGTATATATCTACCAGCATCTATTATAACAATATCTCCAGGCACTAGTTCCTCAGAACTAATTTCAATTACTTCTCCATCTCTTCTGACCAGGGATTTGGGAGTGGTCATTTGCTGAAGCGCTTCGATAGCTTTTTCAGCTTTGTATTCCTGCACGACCCCTATTACTGCATTGAGAATAACAACTAGAAGGATTATTATGGCATCTACATACTCCCCTATTGCAATAGTTATAACTGTCGCTCCAAGGAGAACATATATCAACATATCCTTTAATTGTTCGAGAAATAGAGAAATTACACTCTTCTTTTTCTTTCCTTTAAGTTTATTTTGTCCATACTTCTCAAGCCTTGCTTTCGCTTCTTCATTGGTAAGACCAACTGAGGGGTTTACATTGAGTTCTTTTAAAGCTTCATCTTGAGATTTTGAAAACCACATTTAATTCACCTCTTCTAATTATTCAGATAAGTTCCATCCATAAACATACACTACTATTATAATCTATTATCGCTGCATTAATCCATGATTTATGTATTCATTAATAACCCCCTTGATAGTTATAATATAAAAAGACCTTTAATATGCATTGATAGAACGCATATTAAAGGTCTTGCACATCCATATGGATCCTGTTGCCAGAAAAAGATATAACCCTTTTCCGTTACTGTTGGCAACATAGCGTGGCGCTACTCCCCTTTAAAATAGAACTGTTTCCTTTATTGTATAAAAAATCTAAGCAATAGTCAATAGAAATGTTAAAATAATAACATTTAGTTCCAAGAACTGATGCTTGGTATATCAGATAATATTAAATCCTTATTCCTTTCTTCAACAGTTCGTATTGACCATTCATTCTGAAATACTAGAACAGGATTATCGTATTTATCCCATAATGTCTTTGTGTCTAATGTGAGTCTAATCTTCTGAGGATCAAAGATTTCTGATACCACCCATCTGATATACTTGAACGGCAAATGTTCAATATTTATATCCGTGCCATATTCATTTTTCAGTCTATACTCCAGAACTTCCAGTTGAAGTATTCCTACAACTCCAACAACCAGTTCATGGGCCATGGAATCTTTCTCGTGAAAAACCTGTATAGCACCTTCCTCTGATAGCTGATCTATACCCTTTATAAATTGTTTCCTTTTCAAAGAGTTCTTAATATATACTCTAGCAAAATGTTCAGGAGCAAAAACAGGAATCCCATCAAACTTAAACTGAGAATCTTTTTCGCATAGAGTATCTCCAATTTTAAATATGCCAGGGTCAAATATTCCTATAATATCTCCAGCATAAGCTTCTTCAATAATCTCCCTATCCTGTGCAAGAAACTGCTGAGGTTGTGTAAGCCTTACCTGTTTTCCTGCCTGTACATGCTTTACATTCATACCTTTTGTAAATCTACCGGAACAAATCCTCATAAAAGCAATTCTATCTCTATGTGTAGGATTCATGTTGGCCTGTATTTTAAAAATAAAGCCTGAAAATAAATTACTTTCTGGATCTATTTCTCCCATGTCTGATTTTCTGGGAAGAGGTGGCGTACTCATCCTCAAAAATTCCTGCAAGAAATTTTCCACACCGAAGTTTGTCATAGCACTACCAAAAAATATAGGGGTCATCTCTCCCTTTAGTACTTTGTTCATATCAAATTCATCTCCAGCCATATCTAATAGGCTTATGTCTTCAATAAGCTTATTATGTGCTTCCTGACCTAGTAAATCGCTAAATATTGAATCTTCAACAGATCTTTTCACCGAAGATACTATACTTTGACCATGATTTCCTCCTGAGAACAACTCCATATGCATCATCTTCCTGTCGTAGATACCTAAGAAACTGCCTGCCAATCTCACAGGCCAATTCATTGGATAGGATTGTATACCTAGTACATTTTCAATTTC
>NZ_JAWLCK010000193.1:0-3553 GCF_041687175.1 Lutispora sp. | reverse complement strand
CCTCTGTAAATCGTTTTTTCATATCTATTTCCTCCTGGATAATTTATTATATCATCCAGACTAACTTTTGGTATGGTATACTTTTTGGGGAGCAGGTCATGTAAAGTATTGTATTGAAAAATTGTTATTTTAGAAAAGGAGAGAAAAGAATTTTGAGTAAGTATGTAGGTGTTTTATCATGTTTATCTATTTTTTTATTGATAATAGTAGGTTGTAACCAAAAAGATGAATTACTAAAAGAAAATTTGACTGGAGAATTAATATTATCAACACCAGTTAGTAGCCTACAAAAAGACAATAAAGGACTAGCAATATTCAAGCCATCCCTTAAAAAATATGAAATAATGTTAAATGATCAATATTTAAGTAGCCCAACTCTCAATAGGAAAAAAGATAAAGTATTGGCACGAAGTACGACAAAAATTGTTGAATATGATATGAAGAATAAAACTTTAAATGTATTATATATACACAAGGATAATACAATTGACAATATAAGCTATATTCCTACTCAAGATTCTATCAGTTTCACAGCATACGAAAATGGAAGGGAGAATATTTATGGTTTTAACAAAAACTCTGGTAGCAATAATATTTTAATTAAAGATATTTATGGAAGTTATAGTTGGAGTAAAGACGGAAGATTAATATTATTTGGGCGTCGCAGTAAAGCAGAAAATGGCAAATATAAATATAGTGTCAATATGTATAATATTAATATGGGCAAAGAAGAGACTTTATTTGAGGGTTATGCCCCACAATATTCTAATAACAATCAATATATTGCTTATAAAGAAGCGAATGCTTCAAATATTGACAATATATTAGTGATAAGAGAGATAACAACCGCCAAAGAATGGATATATAAATCCAATGCCATTTATACTTATAGATTTTCCCCTGACGACAATTATATTGCAATCGAACAGCAAAGTAGAAAATTTGCAAGTAAAGATTATGAAATAATAGTATGGGACTTTAAAAGCTCAAAGAAGGATGTATTAATAGAAACCATAACAAGAGGGTACAATACTGGTTTTGATTGGAAGTAAATATCACTCTGTCAGAGGATAGTTCTCTAAGACGGCTACCACACCTATGACAATAACGGTAATCAGCTGACCAGAACGGAGAATGGGGCAGACACTACCTACACCTATGATGAACTCAACAGGCTGGAGACGGTCATCTACCCATCGATTGGAACTGAAACCTACTCATATGATGCGAGGAACAGGCTGGTACAAAGCGTTATAAACGGTACGACGACAGTATATGACTATGACAACAATGGAAACCTCATAAGAGCTACAAAAGGAACAGAAATAACAACCTATACCTATGACGGATTCAATAGGCTAAAAGAGACAAACATGCCTGACGGCAGCTGGATGAACAACTTCTATGATGCATCCGGAATGAGAATAGCAGCAGTAGAAAACAGTATACGAAGTGATTTTACCCTTGATGGAGGCAATGTAATTACCGAAAATACCGGTAACGGTAAGGATGTAAGGTATATCAGGGGATTAGGGCTTATTGCAACCCGGGAGAATCAAGGGGACTATGCCTACTACTTACATAATGCGCACGGGGATGTAGTAAACCTTGTAAATGGAACCGGAGATGTGCTCAATAGTTATAAGTACGATGCGTTTGGTAATTCAGCGACCTATACTGAGACTATAGCTAATAGGTTCATGTATGCCGGGGAGCAGTTTGACAAGGTGACCGGGCAGTATTACCTGAGGGCAAGGTATTATGCTCCACAGGTGGGAAGGTTTATAACCGAGGATAGTTATAGGGGTGACCCGAGCTCTCCGTTGAGTTTGAATTTGTACAGTTATTGTAAAAATAACCCTATAACTCATGTTGATCCAAGTGGACACGATAGTTATGTATTTTATGGTTTGTCACATGGAGGAGAAGGTGGGTTTGAAGAACAAGCAAAATCAGAACAAAAAAGACTAAAAAAAGAATATGGTAATAATGTGTATTTAATACCGGTTGAAACAGAAAAACAATTTGTTAGTGCATGGAGTAAAATAGGAATTAATGAAAAATGCGAAAAGATTAAAGTTGAAGAGGTTTCTTTGCTATTTCATAGCAATCCACACAACTTATTGCTTGATTATACAAAAGAGGAATATATTACTACTTACATAAATGGAAAGACTAGAGGAACAACAGATAGTGCAGATGCTACTTCTATATATAGTCTCGAGTCGAAGAGCTTTGATACATTGAATTTGTTTACATGTAATTCTGGGCATATTGATATTGCAGACAATTTAGCTGCAAAATTTATTGAGACTAATAAAATAGAATCAGTTTTTGCTTGGGACGGAAGTATGGCTTATAATAACTTCTGGGGTACTTACATACCTAGATTAGCTTTTAATCAACGTGCTTTTTACAGCTGGACTCCTGAAAGAATAGGACTTTTTGGCATAAGATATAAAAGAAGCCCAATTGGTCAAGTTGAATACTATAGAGAAAACGATGGAACTATTAACTGGCGAGAAGTATATAAAATTGGTTATGGATTGGGGCACTAATTATGAAACACTTAATTAATTGGATTAAAAGGAGAGGTAGAATAATGATATTACTTTTTGTGTTTCTTGGTTTAACCACAAGCATATTGTATTATAATTATTATTACGCTCCTATAGAAGTAGACATTAAAAAAATTGCAGTGGTTGACACACAAAACACCATTATTGGAACTTGGTGGTCAACAATTTATGGCAATGAACATAAAATTACTACGCAATATAATATTAAATTACCAGAAAATGATTTTACAAGATATAATTTAGTTTTTTCTACTGGTAGAGAAATAAAAAGAATAACTTATAGGCGAATTGACCAATTGCCATTAGGCAAAGATGTTTATAAGGCTGTACCTGTATTTAAAAAAGATTTTTTTACGCATAAAATATTTTTTTACAGAATTAATAAGCTAAACTTAGAAGAAGACTTTTTTTCAAAGCCTGAAAAAATAATCATTGAAGATTAAATTATTGGGATATAATGGAATAGGGTTAATGCACTGAAAATTACTTAACAAATAATAGGCATAGTGCCAGGCACTTAACTTACAACGGGAAATGTATATCTAATATCCTTTAACATAAAAGTACCTGTCTGGAGAAACGGGCATCATAGATAAGCAACCCAAATTGACCGCTTCTCAAATCTTGACGGATTTGAAGCATGTTATTGGAAGGCAAATACTATTGGTAAAACTAATTTCGGTCCAACTTCCTATTGGATGAAAGGATTTATTGTTCTAAATAAATCTACTTTTGAAGATGTGAAAGCAAAATACGATTGGGCCCCAGTTGATATTAAGTTTGCTAAAGGAATGGATGCAACAGTAACAGGGTTTACCAATTTTAATTGGTGTTATAATAAAGATTTTAACAAGGAGGTTAAAACTGCATCATTTATACTTAGTGTAAAGTTATTGTAGGAAAAAAATAGATAAGAGACACATCCTTTAGATATAATGAATTTGCTGAACACCACAAATAAAGGAGGTCTCTTA
>NZ_JAWLCK010000192.1:0-3579 GCF_041687175.1 Lutispora sp. | reverse complement strand
AAGTCATGGCGTCCTTTCCAAACTGCCGTGGCAAATTAAGAGAGCAAGTTGCGGCAAATGTGGAGAGCAGTTCGTGGACAAAAGATGGAATCAAATACACTCTACAATATTTAATCGTCTTTTAATCATTTTTTATTTACAAGAACTTGTCCTATATACTTCAGGTTGATTTTTATGTCTTATTTACCCAATTGCGTACTTTTACCCCCAACTTTCATATTTCGCCTCTATCAGCAAAAATTCTCATAGGGTTATTCCATTACCCCAACAAAAAAAATCGCTCTAAAGCGATTTAAATGCGTCGTTTATTTTGGGGTTTTTCCACATACTGCTAATATCAACCCTTTTGGACATTTTTATATTAATTCTGCAGCAAACTTATCTTTAGTCAGATCTTTATTATAAATTTTAAATATTAGGCCTAATTTGTTAAAGTTATTAAATAAATTTTTTCTATTACAATTTTGCATATTACAATCAAAAAAATAAATCTTTAGATACAGAATGCCGATTTCAAAATATTTATATATCATCATCCGTATCTCATATTTAAAGGATAATAATTATCAATAAGATATATTTTATATTATCATGAATTTTCTTATTAATATATATTTGAAGACAAACCTATTTTGCTTTTCTAAAGATTGATGCAGCTCTATCCTCCCAGCCTGGACAATGCCTCCCTCTCCTGCTTCTTCAAGCTCTTATGTATAAGATTGTAGGACATATCAATCATTTCAAGCACTTTCTCTTTCGGGACATCAAGGTCGGCATCTACTGTATTCCAGTGCTTCTTATTCAAATGGTATCCGGGTGTTACCCCTTCGTACTGCTCCCGGAATGCAACTGCAAGCCATGGATCACACTTCAGGCTGATTTCATCCTTATCCTTATTGATATTCATGAATGCAAAGAATTTGCTGACCAGCTTGAAGGACATACATGAGCTGTCAAAGGGAAATTCGACCGTAACACCGGGCTTGTTCCGGCAGTATTCTATCAATTCATCCTTAGTCATTTCTAAACCTCCAATAATATAGATTTGAAAATTGAAGCTCAATCTATATTCACTATATCAAACTCAAATGGAAATTCTTCTGCAGTTTTTGAATTAAAATCCACCTTATACCCTGTTCCATCTTTGTAAAAGAACCCGGAATCCGGTTCAATTTTCACATAGCACATATTTTCATCCGTCTCATCATTATGTTCAAAATACCAGGGTGAGAACACTTCTATCAATTTACTTCTAATAATTTTGTTTTCATCTTTCAACGGATGTCCCAACATATGTGCTGTACCAGCAAACCGGTAAAGATTATTGCACAATGCCACTTTTTTATTCGCGCACATTTCTATAACCTTGTGCGACTTTGCATAAGTGACTATGTAAAATGCGCCATCTTCATAATATGTATCAATGAATCTGACAGACGGTATGTTCTCTTTTTAAGTTGCTAGCGCAAACTGATAGTCTTTGCCGAACAATTCAGCTAAAACATCAAGGCTTTTTTCATAAGTTGACATTTGTTAACCCTCCCAATAAAAATAAAATTATCCCTAAGAGCTATTCTACCACTTCTGCTGTAGGAAATGGTAGTTGCAGCTAATGTTGTATCTGTTTTTACTTAAACCTGGAATTGTCATAATTGTACGGAATACTTGCACCTACCACTACATCCTGAATTTTATCCAAGATAAGCCAATCATCCATGTTGCCTTGTTGTTCAGAGTCTATGGATATTACTCAATAATCATCTCACTATTACAATCTACCTTTTTATAGCTTCTAAACAATATCACTACTAAAAGAGCATCAAATAACAGAATAGCCCCATTCAGATAGAAGGGTACAGCATGGCCAAAAGAGTCATACAGCCATCCGCCCATCAAAGGACCGATAACTGCACCCAGGCTGCATACAAACAAATATAGACCATAGGCTGAGCCGCGAATATTCTTTCCTACAATATCTGCAACCAACGCTTCCTGTGCCGGCGAAGCCATGACTATTCCTATGGATTCCATAACCCAAAGAATAACTAATATAACAATGCTATATACATGAGTGAACCCTAAAGAAACCAAACCTGAACCAATCAGCCCTATAACCATTGGCATTATCCGACCGAACTTATCACTGATCCCGCCCAATACCGAGGGTAAAAATGCATAAACAACAGCTGCCGGAATAAATGCAGTTGCCAATGCTCCGATATCAGCGGTGAATCTATCCTGAAGATAAATCATAAGGAGAGGACTAAGCATAGACGTTGATATTGAACTAATGAAAACTATTAGCAATAATCTCATAAAATTATTGTTCAGTTTATTGTTGTCGGATTCGGTCTGTTCAATCTCCGCTGCTTTTGTCTCAGGAATAAATCTATATGCGATAAAACCTGCTATTATCGACAAAACCGCATAACCCTTAAATACAATGCTCCAGCCGCTTATAAGAGTAAAATTGCTTAGTACAATAAAACCTATGAAAGCACCGTACAATGCACCCTTGCTGCTGGCACCATCTACCTGTCCGATAGCAGCGCCTCTTTTTCCCTCATTTGCGATATCTATGGCAATAGAGTAAGCCGAAGTCCACATAAATGAAGCACCTATTGCTTGAATAAATCTGCTTATATATAAAGATAACACATTAGTTGAATATGAGAACATCAGCATTGAGATCCCATAAAAGAGAAATGCAGCGACAAAAAAAGCTTTCCTTCCATATCGGTCTATACCCCTTCCAATAAACGGCCTTAGTATCAAGGCAACAACGCTGAATATTGAAAACAACCCTCCGATAGTCAACGCATTCCCGCCAATGCTCTTGCTGTAAATAGGCAGTATAAATGACATGAAACCAAAGGCAAACGATCCCAGAACTATGGAAGTTCTTAAATGATACCTTATTTTTGATGTGTTTTCCATGTTTACCCCCTCATCTAGCGAACTCCGCATAGGAGTTTGAACCTAAATATACATTGGAGTGTTTTTCTTACTTTTCAGTCTGTTCAGTCATTAATACCCAACGGAATCCGAATTTATCCACTAAAGAGACAAAACAAGAACTATAAGTGGTACTTTTCATTGGATATACTATTGTACTTCCTTCTTTTAGAATTTCATATGCCTTTTTAACACTTGCAGCTTCTTCAAAAGTTATTACTAAAAATAGTGATGTACCTTTTGATAGGTCAAAATCTAAAATATCCGAGAAAAACACTCGCTGATTCCCTATAAGCACTTCTGCGTGATAGACCATTTTTTTTTGTTCATCAGTCAGTGGATGATTCCAATCACTCTCGTCAGCATCTGAATATCACATAATAAACTTAGTTTTTGCGCCAAATGCCTTTTGATATAATATTATAGCCTCTTCACACTGTCCATTTAAGTTAAAGCTTGGTGTTACGTTAACCATAATGATCTCCCTTCAACTTCTTTTATTGTGCAACTTTTTATCATTTGAGCTAGTTAATAGTACTTAATACCATTTACATAATTAATGAACACTTTACATAGAAGTTCATTCACTTTCACTTGCCTTTTAACTTTACAATATCATAGATG
>NZ_JAWLCK010000191.1:0-3661 GCF_041687175.1 Lutispora sp. | reverse complement strand
AAGGGGAAGAGACGATGAACACACTATACTTAGAATATGCAGTAGAAGTTGAAAAAGCAGGTTCTATCACACAAGCTGCGGATAATCTTTATATGGCACAGCCTAATCTCAGCAAAGCCATTAAAGAGTTGGAAGATTCACTTGGATTTATGATTTTTGAAAGGACTCCAAAAGGGGTCGTGCCGACACGAAAGGGTTCCCAATTTCTTATATATGCTAAAAATATTTTGGAACAGCTATATAAGATGGAGACTTTGTCTAAACCTGACCACCCGGATATTCAGAGATTCAGTATATCCATTCCGAGGGTTAGCTATATAGCCCATGGTTTTACAAAATTTGTTGCTGCTCTTGATATGAAAAAGGGTATTGAAATCAATGTACAAGAGACTAATTCCATGCAAACAATAACCAACATTGTTGAAGGGCGATTTAATCTGGGAATTATCCGGTACGAAAACAGTTATGAAAACTACTTTCTCGACTATCTCACCAATAAGGGATTAGACTATGATTTGATCTGGGAGTTTGAATATTTAGCACTGATGTCAAAAAATCATCCTTTAGCTTCAGCCAAAGAAGTTGTTTACGATGAGTTGGTTGAATATATTGAGATTGCCCATGGTGATAAAGCTATTCCTTATTTGTCTGCCGGAGAAGCGAGAAGGCAATCTGGATCTCCTAATGCCCATAAGAGGATATATCTGTACGAGCGTGGTAACCAGTTTGAATTGCTGGCCAATATACCTACAACTTATATGTGGGTATCTCCAGTCCCTGATAACTTCTTAAACCGCTATAATCTGGTCCAACGCAAATGTAAAATAGCCAACAATAAAAATAAAGATCAATTGATTTATCCTAGTGGATATAAGTTTACAAGCCTTGATAAAAAATTTATAAACAAACTCTATGAAGTAAGAAATGAAGTATCTTTTAAGGAGTACAATTAAAGAATGATAAATTATTAACAAACTTTATACACTTTAAATGATAGGAAGAGAAATATAAAAGCGGCATATGGATTTTCATATATCCTTATGCCGCTTTTATATTTCCTTTTTACTATAGATATTGTTAAAATTATAACAAACAAAGAATCGGGAGAAGTTTTTATGAAAATTACCATATGTATCGGTAGCTCCTGTCACCTTAAAGGTTCAAGACAAGTTGTAGAACAGCTTCAGAACTTAATAGCCGAAAAGTGCCTCCAGGTCAGAGTTGAGTTGTGTGGTTCTTTTTGCATGAATAATTGCTTAGGGGAGGGAGTCTGCGTAAAAATAGGGGAAAAAATGTATTTACTTCAGCCTGAAAACACAAAAGCATTCTTTGAGAAAGAAATATTAGCAAAACTAGAGGAGTAACAGAAATAAGGAGGGCGAATCACATGGCTGAGCATTTAAAATTCAAAGAAGCGAATTGCAAAAATTGTTATAAGTGTATACGCCACTGTCCAGTAAAATCTATTCGCTTTTCTGAAAACCAAGCCAATATAATTGACGAAGAGTGCATACTTTGCGGGAACTGTTATGTGGTGTGCCCCCAAAATGCAAAAGAGATTCGAAATGATGTATCTACTGTAAAAGCTTTATTAAGAAGCGGTGTTCCTGTGTATGCAAGTATAGCGCCCTCCTTCGTTGCTTACTATGGCAATGTTACTATTAATTCTATGGAGAAGGCTTTGAAAAAGCTTGGCTTTGCAGGAGTTGAAGAAACAGCTGTAGGAGCAACCATCGTAAAGAAGCAGTATGAACTTATGACCCGTAAGGCTGAACAGAAGGTTATTATTTCATCCTGCTGCCATACAGTTAATTTGCTAATTCAAAAGTATTATCCGAAAGCACTTCCCTACTTAGCCCATATTGTATCCCCAATGCAGGCTCATTCCATGGATATAAAGCGTAGGTTCCCTGGAGGGAAAACTGTTTTTATAGGGCCTTGTATCTCGAAAAAGGCGGAAGCGGAAAGCTATGGTGGAATTGTTGACTGTGTGTTGACCTATGAAGAGCTAACCCCTTGGCTAAAGGAACAAAAGATACAATTGGAATTTGTTGAAGATACAAATAATGAAAGTCGAGCAAGATTTTTTCCCACAACTGGTGGAATATTAAAAACCATGACTGCCGGTAACCCGGATTATACATATATGGCTATTGATGGAATTGAAAACTGCATACCCGCTATCGAAGATGTAATCAAAGGAAAGCTTAATAAATGTTTTATAGAGATGTCTGCTTGTGTAGGAAGTTGTATCGGCGGTCCTGCAATGGGTAAAGAGAATTGCTCTCCTATAAAGAATTATATAGCCATAAGCAAGTATGCAGGTAATGAAGATTTTCATGTTGGTGACTATGAAGAGCAGGCACTAAAAAAGGATATGTCTTCACTAACACCCCGACAAGTCTATTTAGGGCGTAAGGCAATTGAAGAAGTTTTGAAAAAGATGGGGAAGACAAAGCCTGAAGATGAACTTAATTGCGGCAGCTGCGGCTATAATACCTGCAGAGATAAAGCACGGGCTGTCTTACAGGGCAAAGCAAATCTTCATATGTGTTTGCCTTATTTAAAAGAAAAAGCAGAATCATTTTCTGATAACATAATTAAAAATACTCCAAATGGCATTATTGTTTTGAATGAATCCTTCGAAGTACAGCAGATAAACGCTGCTGCCTGCAGGATGTTGAATATAAGAAATCCAAAAGATGTACTGGGGGATAATGTGGTATGCATACTTGATTCTCAGCCTTTCATAGAAGCCTATGAAAAAGGTATAGAATGCTACTATAAAAGCACTTATCTTCCTGAATACAATAAATATGTGGATCAAACCGTGATTTATGATAAAAGCTATCACATTATTATCTGTATAATGCGTGATGTGACTGAAGAAACCCTACAGAGGGAAAAGAAAGAAGCAATGGGACGCAGTACTATAGAAATTACTGATAAGGTGATCGAAAAGCAAATGCGAACAGTACAGGAAATCGCATCCCTATTAGGGGAGACAACTGCTGAAACCAAGATCGCCCTTACAAAGTTGAAGGAGTCGTTGATGGATGAATGATCTGTGTACTGATGTAGGTTATGCAAGTATAAATAAATTCGGAGAACAATTATGTGGAGATCATGTTGAAGTTGTAGCCCAAGGAGAAAATTCCACAGTTGTAGTTTTAGCTGATGGTTTAGGCAGCGGAGTAAAAGCCAATATTCTTTCCATACTCACTGCAAAAATCATATCTACAATGATGGCAAATGAATTGTCTGTTAGAGATTGTGTGACTACTATAGCTGCCACGCTGCCTATCTGCAAAATAAGGCGGGTTGCATATTCTACATTTACAATTATTCGAATTGAAAACAATTTGGATGCAGAAATTATTCAGTATGATAATCCCCATGTGATATTGCTGAGAAAGGGGAAAAGCATAGATTATCCTAAAACTTTAGAGATTATCGATAACAAGACCATATATAAATCAAAAATCAAGCTTGATGAAGATGATACATTTATTGCATTAAGTGATGGTGCAATACATGCTGGGGTTGGAATATCTCTTAATTTTGGCTGGCAGAGGGGAGATATAATCAAATATATAGAGAACATATACGAACCAAGCCTGACGGCTAAAACATTGAGTACCATGCTGCTTAACGAGTGCTA
>NZ_JAWLCK010000190.1:0-3828 GCF_041687175.1 Lutispora sp. | reverse complement strand
TCTACCGGGAAACGGAAAATAACCTCTCCATGAAGGTCACCAACTATTCCAATAGCTATATCAATCTCATCTTCGCAATTGAAATTCTCTGTCGGATGAGCGGAAATCTCTGAAACATTGAGCATCAATTTAAATACATTTTGTGTTGCATCGACAAATGCTTTGTAAAGTTTATCTTTCATTCCCGCTCATTCCTTTCTTTATGGCATAATCCGCTATTCGCTGATCTTCTGCGGCTACATGATTAATCAGCCACGCCAGCAACCTACCTCCAAACTCTTGCATCAATTGCTCGTTATTATTTGATTGCTCATATTGTTTAGAGACTTCTATCACATACTTGACCATATCGTTATGTATCTGTTTATGAGCTTCATATCCGGGATAATTAATACTTCTCTGGTATTCTTCTTCATCGTGGAAATGTTCTACAACGTATCTTTTCATAAACTCCAGCGTCTCATTTATCTTCGGGATTTTCTCATACCAGCAATCCTTTGACCGCAACACTTTCAAAAAAGATTCGACACGTCTAAATAATTCTTTATGCTGCTCATCTATATGAGGAACGCCAAGTTCATAATTATCTTTCCATAACATAACACTAACATTCCTTTCTTATTTCTGCTTAAATTGTCTCAATATGCTGAGGAGTGCTGTCCAACTAGCCTTTTATAATCTTCAAATAGAATTCTCTATTTCTAGGCCCATCAAATTCACAAAAGTAAATTCCCTGCCATGTGCCAAGCAGAAGCTTTCCGTCCTGGATTATCACGGTGCAGGAGGATCCCATGAGAGAAGCCTTTATATGAGCGTGGGAATTCCCTTCAAAGTGAAGATACTCTCCATTTACTGGATATGTTTTGTCCAATGCGGAAATCATATCCTTCACAACATCTGGGTCAGCATTTTCGTTTATTGTTACTCCAGCAGTTGTATGAGGCACATAAATGACTGCAATGCCGTCTCGTACATTGCTGATTTTAACCACCTCGGCAACCTTATTTGTAATGTCAATGAACTGTTGTTGCTTTGTGGTTTGAATTTTGTATTGCATAGTGCGATCCTCCTTTTTCTGGACACTTATATATAGAATTATTCTACTAACTTTTCCCTCATCTTTTCTATAAGATTTAATACTCCAGCTTCCACCTTTTTCAGGTCTTCTTCCTTTGGCGCACCTTCAAACTCTACTGATTCAATGAAATGCCAATTCATCTTATTTCTTTCAATTATTTCATTCAGCTCTTTCTCTGCTCCGCCTGACCATCCATATGACCCAAATCTAAATGCTGCCTTACCAGTAATCTTCTTTCTGCCAATCTCATCCAAAGCTGCTGCAACCGGTGGGAATAGCTTATACTCATAAGTAGGTGCTGCAATAATTATCCCTGCAGATTTAAAAACAGTTGCGATCATTTCACTATCACTATCTAGTGGCATTTCCAGCTTGTTGTATTTGACGCCCTCTCTTTTAAGTATTCCTTCAACGTAATCAACTGCTTTTGCAGTCATTCCATACATGGATCCCCACAATATTGTGACTTCATTCTTACCTGCCCCTTCAGCATATCTAGAAAACCTAGAATAATCATCAATAATTTTTTGAGGATTTTTTCTATAAACTGGACCATGGCCAGGTGCTATGATATTTATTTCTAAGGCTTTTGCTTTCTCAATTGCCTTTCTCAAACTAGGTGTAAAAGTTGTCATTACATTGGAATAATACCTTATTCCTTCAGATTCAAAGAAATCTATCTCTTCAGGTGTCAGCTCATCATCAAAACAATGATCCCCCATCCTACCAAATGCTCCAAACATATCGCATGAGAAGAGAGTTTTTGTATCTCTTTCATAGGTGTACATGGTGTCTGGCCAGTGAACATTTGGTACTGGATGGAAACTCAATACCTTACCCTTTCCAAGGTCTAGAATATCTCCTTCTTTTACAATCCTTATATTGTCTTCACCATAAAAGGAGGCTACCATCTTTGCAGCTTTATCAGTACATATAATTGTAAAATCATCCTTAATTTTTTGGAAGTTTGATATCCAGCCAGAATGGTCTGGTTCCATATGGTTTACAATCAGATAGTCTATATTTTGGGGCTCAACACCTATCTCTTCTAAGCTTCTATAAAGGGTTTCAGGTATCCCATCCCAACCAATTACGCCATCAATTATTGCAGTCTTTTCTCCCTGAACTATATAGGAGTTAAGAGTCACTCCATTTGCAAGCTCCCAAATTCCCTCAAATAATATATCCTCAACATTCATAGTAAGCATATGTATTCCGTCTGCAGTTTTCAACTTCTTCATACCCCATCCTCCTTATATTTATTGTAAAATATCCATGGTAAAATTGCTTTAGCTTAATGCTAATTACCCGTGGTTCATGGGTAAATAATTAGAAGGTATATAAATATTATACAATATTTTCTAATATATCGAAATGACTAATAAACTTATCAACTCATTCCAAGCAATAACAGCTATAAACCTCCACCTACAGTCATTATAATAACTGTAGGTGGAGGTTTTGCTGTTTATAGCAAGGTCAGTTATTCGATGCCAAGGGCAGCTTTCCAATCAGTTTCCTTAAATCCTACAAGAACAAAACTGTCACCGATAAGAATAGGCCGCTTCACAAGCATACCGTCTGATGCAAGCAGGCTATATTGTTCATCCTCGCTCATGGTCGGGAGCTTGTCCTTCAGCTTCAATTCCTTATACAGCAATCCGCTGGTATTGAAGAACTTCTTCAGTGGCAGACCGCTCTTCTTATGCCAATCCTTCAATTCCTCCATTGTAGGATTGTTTTCTTTAATATGCCTTTCTTCAAAGGCAACGCCGTTTGCTTCCAGCAACTTCTTAGCCTTCTGGCAGGTAGTTCATTTCGGGTAACATACAAATATCATAATATTCCTCCATTCTCTCTTTTTTTCAGTTCTACTGTTTCTCCACTCTTTTTATCAACACCATACACTCAGCAGTAGATTGCAGCCAATCAGACTTCGCTTTGCTCATCTTCTTGGGCAATCCTTGCATGGGGAATTAATGGGTAAGCAGTGTTACGGTCGCAGCAGTAGCCTGCTGCCAATCAGACTTCACTACGTTCGTCTTCTTGGGCAGCCCTTGCATGGGGAATTAATGGGTAAGCAGTGTTACAGTCTCAACATGTTTTGAGATGAGGGTATAGCTATCAAAACGGCTTTTTTGTACTAAATTTACCCAATCTCGAACTTGGGAAAATATCCACGCTCGTAACTGGAAACATATCCAATATCGGCTCTCGTTTGTGGGAATATATCAATCGGTTTTTCCTATCGCTAATTTTTTATAAAACAGCCAAGTGCCTGAAATCACCACCACAGATATTAAGATATGCAATATAATGTTCGGAATTGTAAAATTGTAAGTATTCGACACTTCACCAAATTCGAGTAAAAATCGGCTTCCCATTCCTACAATAGTAGCAATCAAATTAAATAAACCTATAAATATTGCCGAACTATTAGTAAATAATTTCGCTTCTGCCTGTCCAATGCTATGGTAAAACATAATTGAAATGACAATTACTAACCAGTTTACAACTTCCATTCTTATTGGAGTTTCTTTTGTTAAGTTTAAGATAGGAAACATACAGCAAGTTATGAATGCTAAACACATAAATATTCCGCTAATTAATATCCTTTTTTTATTTTTCATTTTGACCTCCCTGTTATATAAATCGTTTTGTAAAGTTAAATGAAAATTGAGGACCTGCCACACTTTCTGGTACAATGTTTCTGCAACAAAACAAATTATCTCCCAGAAAGGAGCAAGTCC
>NZ_JAWLCK010000189.1:0-3853 GCF_041687175.1 Lutispora sp. | reverse complement strand
AAGCTATAGCGAAATTTGGGTATACCTGCATAAACAACTGTATTGCTTATTGTCAATATAATGCATAAAAAGGCACATATAAGTTTCTTCATAATTTTCCCTCCTTATTCGTATCTTAAAGCTTCTATGGGGTCAAGCTTAGCGGCTTTATTTGCCGGGTACAGCCCGAAGAATATTCCCACTGCCGATGAAAAAGCAACAGCGATTATGACTATTGACGGTGATACTGAAGCTTTTACTTTTATGAGAGGGCCTACCAGGTTTCCCATGGCTATACCAAATCCTAATCCCATTGTACCGCCAATTAAGCATAGTATCAAGGACTCTGTAAGAAATTGAAGCAGTATATCCCTTCTTTTTGCACCCAATGCCATCCTGATACCTATTTCTCTGGTTCTTTCTGTCACTGATACCAGCATTATATTCATGACACCTATACCACCTACCAGGAGAGATATACCGGCTATAGCACCTATTACCGCTGTGAAGGTGCCTATTACTGTATCTATCATATCTAGTTCCTTGAAGCCTTCCTCTGCATAGTAGACATCCTTGCTTCTGTGGTAGTTTTCCAACAGTCTTACTATTTTTTTAGCTGTTTCTGTCATGTCTGCAGATTTATCAACCTTGACAGCCATATAGCCCAATCGATAGTCTACTATTCTATCCAGTACCGTTATGGGCATTATACCTATGGAGGGCATATACCCGCCGAACATTTCTGCTACTTCTCCGCCGGATGATTTCATTACACCTATGATGGTCAAGTTTAAGTTCACATCACCAAATTTGGTTGATACTTTTTCTCCCACTGCATTGGTTCTGCCAAATAGCTCCATAGCTGCTTTGTCATCTATTACAATTACATGCCTGGCGCTTTGTATATCTCTTGTATTTAAAGGGCGCCCATGAAGCATGTCGATGTTAGCCACTTCAAAATAATCTTCGGTGGTGGTTTCTACACTCATGTCCCTGCTTTTTTTACCTGCTTTTACCTTATCATAAAAACCATAGGATGGCACTACAGCTGTAACTTCGGGAAGCTTGGATTTCAGCATTTCTATATCATCCATTGTAAAATAGTCGCTTTCCTTCACATTATCTGCCCTATTGTTGACTCTTACATAGATGGTGGTTCTGCCGATTTCCTCAAATTCTCCCATTATGGCATTCTTGCCTCCCTCGCCTATGGACACGATGGTGATTACCGAGGATATGCCGATTATTATTCCAAGCATGGTGAGGAAGGACCTCATTTTATTTACTCTAACACTATATATAGCAGATTTTATACTTTCCATTATATTCATATTCTTGTCTCCCTTGTGACTCGATTTTTCACCGGGTTATCCGATATAATCTCTCCATCCCTGAAAACTACATTTCTCTTGGTATGGGTTGCTATATCAGCCTCATGGGTTACCATCACAATGGTTACACCTTCTTCATTGAGGCTCTCAAATATGTCCATAATCTCTATGCTGGACTTGGTATCAAGATTTCCGGTAGGCTCATCTGCCAGTAATATGGCAGGGTTATTTACCAATGCCCTGGCTATGGCTACTCTTTGTTTCTGACCACCAGAGAGTTCATTAGGTCTGTGATGGATTCTATCGCCCAGTCCCACCTTTTCTAAGGCTTCCTTGGCTCTTTTATATCTTTGGGAGCCTGGGATGCCTGCATATATCATAGGCAGCTCCACATTACCCAAAGCAGTGAGACGAGGGAGGAGGTTGAAGGCCTGGAATACGAATCCAATCTTTTTGTTTCTTATCTCTGCCAGTTGGGTATCATTGAGAGTTGATACATCTTCACCATCCAGTATGTATTTCCCTGAGGTCATTCTATCCAAGCAGCCTATTATGTTCATCAGCGTTGATTTGCCTGAGCCGGAGGCTCCCATAATGGCTACATATTCGTTTTTATCCACATTTAGACTTACTGATTTGAGGGCTTCTACCTGTATGGAGCCTGTATCATATATTTTTGTCAGGTTTTCTATCTGGATTATCAAGCTACATCCCTCCAGTTGTAATTACTGTTTCTCCATCCATGAGCTCTGCAGGAGGACTGATGATGTACTTTTCTCCTTCTTTCAGTCCTGAGACTATTTCTATTTCAAAGTCTGTTTCCAGACCTGTTTCCACATTTCTTTTCTTTGCTATATTATCTTCCACTACAAATAGATATTTATTGCCCTGTTCATCGGTCTGAACTGCTTCAAAACTAACTGCTATGGAGTTTTCTTTCTCAATAAGCACTATTTCAGCATCCGCTTCATAGCCCGCTTTGATTTGCTCATCTACGCTGTCTAAAGTTATTTCTACCAAAACATTTGTTTCTTTGCTTGTGTTTACCATTTCTACAGTGGCTGCTTCAGATATCTTAGTTATATGACCTTCATATACTTTATCCAAGCCGTTTATTCTAATATTGGCTTTCTGGCCCATTTCCAGATTTACTGCATCATATTGGCTTACCCTCAATTCCAGTATATACTTGGATTGATCGTGGATTATTATGCTGCTTCCTGCGGCAGGGTATTGGTTTTCTTTAGCATCCAGCTTTACAATTTTACCGTTTATATTTGCTTTGATATTGCTGTCTGAAATTTTTCTTTCAAGGCTTGATAGATCAGTGTTGGACATTTCTATTTGTTTTTCTTGCTGATATATTTTTTCATCAAAGTCTGCCAAAGAGTTTTTGGCATTATCCAAAGTTATCTCTGCTAATAGTAAATTGTTCTGCAGATCATTTAATGTTGACAGGGAGTTATCATATTCAACTTTGGATAGGAAGCCTGCTTCGTATAGCTTAGTGTTATGCTCATGCTTTATTCTTGCATCCTCATATTTGGAGGCTGCGCTTTTTAGAGATATTTCAGCTTGAGTTACTGCATTTTCCAGGGATTTGCGTGTCGTATTGTCTTCAGAATTTAGTTTTTCAAGATCTCTTTTTGCCATATCCAGACTTATTCTGCTTTTCTTTAATTGAGTTTCCAGCTCGTATGTATCAAGTTTAACCAGTAGCTGGCCTTTTTTTACTTCTTGGCCTTCCTGGACTAAAACTCTTGTGACCTTTTGTGTTGAGGGTAACATTATCTCTTCCGATTCACCGGCTTTTATATTGCCAGTGACGGATATAGATTGAATTAAATCAGTTTTAACTGCGTCGGCTGTGTCCACAGTTTTAACTGCATTTTTTGGTGATAAGAATGATCTGGCTATTAACAGGGCTGCCAGTACCAGAATAACTGCTATTATTATTACCAGTTTCTTTCTTTTTTTCATTATTTCGCTCTCCTTTGACTTTGTGTTCTCTCTTTGACTCCATAACTTTATACGATAGGAAATGTGATTTGTTTCATGGTTTTTTGGTTTTTTCCTTATATGACAAAATTGTAATATAAACTTAAAATAGCTGACATGGTGTACAATTGAATGTTTGTGTAGGGTGAGATAGAATATAGTTAGGCAAGTACGGAGGTGAGGAACTTGTGAGACTGACCTTTGAAAAGGCTGTAATATTTACATTGGTATTGATTTTATTTATATCCACTGCCAATATTTACAGCCATTATATTAATTTATGGATATACAAAAAAGAAGATAATACTACTTTTCTTGATCCATGGGATGCCAGCCGATCCATAACTGCTTTGCTAGAGGCGGATAAATTGTATAGGCAGGGCAGATATGATGAGGCAATATACGAATATAGTTTAAAATTATCCATGACTGATTCATTAGCTCTGGATCAGGAGCAGAAGGCTTATGCCCATTTTGCTAAAGGCATGTGTCAATATAAATTGAAAGAATATGATAAGGCGCAGGATAGTTTCTCATCTTCTTTG
>NZ_JAWLCK010000188.1:0-3873 GCF_041687175.1 Lutispora sp. | reverse complement strand
GGTCAGTTGATAACAGGCTCAGGCATAAATGGTGTTTTGATAATAGCAGCAGAAATTTGTGGATGGCCTTGGTCTGCAGCTATAGGAGCAATAACTCCCTTTATGGCATTGGTATTGGGAGTTCAACCTCCTGCTATGGTTCCGGTTATACCTTTTATTGTGGCAGGGAATATCTTATACGGAGGCATTTATTCAATATTTAAGAGTCGCAACAAGTTCATTGCTGTTGGTTTTGCAGCCATAATTAAGTTTGGGTTGCTCTATGCTACAGTGAACTATTTTGTATCTGTAAAACCACCTATACAGGCAGCATTGAGCTTTCCTCAGCTTATGACAGCCTTGATAGGAGGAGGCATAGCCTTAATAATAATTGAAGTTTTGAATAGAAGCAATAAAGAAGAGAAATAATTATATAATGTTAAAGAATTATCATCCCAACGACAAGTGGAGGATATAGTTACTAAAATTCATAAAACATCTTTAGCTTCATACCCTAGAACTGAAAACAGATTAGAGGCAAAAGATTAATTCTGCATAAATTAACTTTGCAGGATTAGTCTTTATTTTTTGTTTTATATTGACGATATTTTCACAATGAGTTATTATGGAATTGCTGAAAGTATTTACTGAATTTTTAATATGTTTTCAATATTAATTATAGGGGGAGCTCAAATGGATATGATTAATTTGACTATTGATGGCATTCCTGTAAAGGTGAAGAAGGGTGCCACTGTTATGGAAGCTGCCAAAAGTATAGGCATAGATATTCCTGCTCTATGTTATTTGAAGGGTGTCAATGAAGTGGGAGCTTGCCGTATTTGTGTTGTTGAGGTAGAAAAAGCCAGATCTCTACAGGCTTCATGTGTACTTCCAGCTGCGGAAGGAATGGTAGTATATACTGAAAGCCCTGCTGTTGTAGAAGCAAGAAAAGAAATACTAAGACTGATATTGGATAACCATCCCAATGATTGTTTAACTTGTGACAAAGCCGGGGAATGCAAGCTTCAAGAGTATGCCTACAGATATGATGTAAAATTCAGAGATCATAATGGTGCAAGAAGGGTAGCCACCATAGATACTTCAAATCCATACATATTAAGAGATAACAGCAAGTGCATACTGTGTGGAAGATGTGTGAGCACATGCAGCCAGGTACAGGAAAGAAGCGTATTATCCTTTGGGGAAAGAGGATTTGAAACTCATATAATTGCAGATAATGATAAAATTTTAGGTGAGTCATCCTGTGTATCTTGTGGAAGATGCATAAGCGTATGCCCAGTAGGAGCATTGATAGACAATAGAATTGCAGGAAAAGCCAGAGCATGGGAAGCAGAAAAAGAAGAAGTGAGATGTACCCAATGTGACCATGGCTGCCATTTTGAGCTTTTAAGGAAAAATGGGAATGTAATTGGAGTAAGAGCAAAGGAGCCAGGCGAGGGTAGGCCTCTATGTCTGAAAGGGAGATTGTCCGTAGATTTAACATATAATGATAATCCTGCTGTTCCACTGATGAAAAAGGAAGAAAGTTATGTGGAAGTAAGCTGGGCAGAAGCCTTAGGATTAGAGAAGATAATGGAAAAGTTATAATCATTTGTTTTATTTCTATATGATGTAAAGGAGGTAAGATTATTGGTTAACTTAACCATCAATGGGGTGCAATGTCAAGCTGAACCAGGCTCTACCATACTACAAGCAGCCCAAAAAATAGGTATACATATACCTACTTTATGCTATGATGAAAGATTAGTAGCCCATGGAGCCTGCCGTATATGTGTAGTAGAAGTTAAAGGCGCAAGGGCTCTTATGCCTTCATGTTCTGCTCCAGTAGCAGAGGGCATGGTAATTGAAACAAACAGTTCCTCTGTAATCGAAGCTCGTAAAGAAATACTAAGACTTATGATTGAGAATCATCCGCTGGATTGTCTAACTTGTGAAAAATCAGGCAACTGTACTTTACAGAATCTATGCTATGAGTACGACATAAAAGAAGGGGGCTATAAGGGTGAGAAGAAAAATTACCCAGTAGACGACAGCAATCCTTTCTTTACGTATGATCCAAACAAATGCATACTATGCGGAAGATGTGTAAGGGTTGATAATGAACTGCAATGTACAGGCGCCATAAACCTTATTGAAAGAGGTTTCTATACCCATGTAGGTGTTGCAGGAGATAAGACATTTGAGGACTCCAACTGCGTTTCCTGCGGTAACTGTGTTTCAGTATGCCCTGTCGGTGCTCTAATGCCTAAGCAACCTGAAAAATTCAGACAATGGGAAGTCAAAAGGGTAAGAACTACCTGCTCATACTGTGGTGTAGGCTGCCAGATGGAGCTTTTGGTAAAGGACAACAAGGTAGTAGGCGTAGAACCTGTTAATATAGAGCCTAATGATGGACTTCTCTGCGTAAAAGGAAAATTCGGCTATAGATTTTTGAGCCATCCCGATAGACTTAAGACTCCTCTTATCAGAAAAGATGGAGAACTAAAGGAAGCTAGCTGGGATGAGGCTATGGATCTAATAGCATCCAAAATAAAGGAAATTAAGAAGGAACATGGCTCAGAAGCTTTTGGAGCTTTGTCCTCTGCAAGATGTACCAATGAGGAAAATTACCTCATGCAAAAATTATTCAGGGCGGTGATTGGCACAAATAATATTGACCATTGTGCCCGCCTCTGACATTCCGCTACAGTTGCAGGTCTTGCAACTACATTTGGAAGCGGAGCTATGACTAATGGAATCAATGAGCTTTTAGGCGCTGATGTTATATTTGTAATGGGATCCAATACTACAGAAAACCACCCTGTTATCGGTTCAAAGATTAGACAGGCATTAAGAAAGGGTACCAAGCTTATAGTTGCAGATCCCAGAAAGATTGATTTATCCAATGATGCAGATACATTCCTACAGATAAAGCCAGGTACCAACATTGCTCTTGTCAATGGAATGATGAATGTGATTTTATCTGAAGGACTGGAGAATAAGGAATTTATCGCAGAAAGAACAGAAGACTTTGAGAAATTGAAAGAAGCCGTTAAGGACTTTACTCCTGAAAAGGCTGCTGAAATCTGCGGGGTAGATGCAGAAGATATAAGAAAAGCTGCAAGATTATATGCAAAAGGCCAAAAGAGCAGCATAGTATACTGCATGGGCATCACTCAGCACACATCGGGAACCAACAATGTTATGACCATGGCCAACCTTGCTATGTTGTGTGGACAAATAGGCCGTGAGTCTACAGGAGTTAACCCACTTAGAGGACAGAACAATGTTCAGGGTGCCTGCGATATGGGAGCACTGCCTAATGTATATACAGGCTATCAGGCTGTGAATAAACCTGAGGTAGCAGAAAAGTTTGAAAAGGCATGGGGTGTGAAAGGACTTTCCCAGAAACCTGGACTTACCGTTGCTGAAATGCTGAATGCTGCAGCTAACGGAGATATTAAGATGCTCTATATAATGGGTGAAAATCCAATGGTTTCAGATCCGGATCTCAACCATGTGAAGCATGCATTGGAACATACAGAATTCTTGGTGGTACAGGATATATTCCTCACTGAGACTGCAGAGCTGGCAGATGTAGTGCTTCCTGCTGCAGCCTTTGCAGAAAAAGATGGAACCTTCTCAAATACAGAAAGAAGGGTACAAAGAGTGAGAAAGGCCATAAATGCACCTGGACAGGCAAAGCCTGACTGGATGATACTTATGGATCTTATGAATAGACTTGGCTACAACAAGACCTATAACAACCCTTCAGAAATATTTGATGAAATAGCGTCAGTAACACCATCCTATGCAGGCATAGACTATGAGAGAATAGAAGATAAAGGTATACAATGGCCTTGCCCAACCAAGGATCATCCTGGAACTTCCTAT
>NZ_JAWLCK010000187.1:0-3935 GCF_041687175.1 Lutispora sp. | reverse complement strand
GGGAACAAAGGTGGAAAAAGGAGGTATAATTTTCCCAAGGGTTGAATTCGGAAAGGAAGAGGAATCAACTACTAATGCAAAAGAAACGGCTAAAGCTAAGCCTGAATCCAAAGCGAAGGATGAAGTTAAGGCTAAGCCGGAGATCACCATTGATGATTTCGCTAAGCTGGATCTAAGAGTGGCCAAGGTAATAGGCTGTGAAAAGGTAAAGGGAGCAGATAAGCTTTTGAAATTGGAATTGGAAGTCGGTGAAGAGAAGAGACAGGTGGTATCAGGCATAGCAGAATATTACAAGCCTGAGGATTTGATAGGCAAAAGCGTAGTAATTGTATATAACCTGAAACCTGTGAAGCTTCGTGGGGTTGAATCCAAGGGAATGATACTGGCGGCATCAAATGACGAGGAGCTGACCATAGTATCGCCTTTGACAGAAATTGCTTCCGGATCAACAGTAAACTGATAGTCACTGCAGCTGCTACAAAGCCAATCTAAGTAATATATAATATCGCATAAGTTATTAACTTTGATGACTCTAATGCTCATCTAAAAGAGAATTCTAACGGCGCAAAACGGGCATCCATGCCCTATGCTTCGCCGGTTGCGCCTAGCGCGACCTCCGTGTCGCGCTTACGAATTCTCTAATTTAAATTTCGCAAAGAGTCATTAACAAAGTTAACAAAAATGCTCTCTTATATATCACTTAGATTTCACTGTATAGAAGATAGCTATAGTGCCTGAAGAATAAGCATATGTGCAATTTTTGTTGCGTTGCCTAGGGTATTTCTTTTCCGTCCTGGCACGAGGCACGAGATATTAGGGTATTCCTCTTTGGATATAAGATCCTTTGCTTGCCGCTCAAGATAACAATTGTTGTATCAAAGAAAGCTATAGTAAGTTCATATAAGATATGTGCTGAGGATATTTTGTGAGCTTTGTTATAGTTCTTAGCGAAGAGCGAACTAAAAAAGTCGTAAGGCTGGCATGGACGCCAGCCTAGGCATCCAGGACATGGAGGTCCTTTGGGTGCCGTTAGGCTTTTTGTGAGATCAAGCTATAGAACTATCAAAGCGAACTTTCATATCTGAAGCACATATCTAATATGCAGATACTGTAGCGTTCTCCTATACTATAGATTTCACTGTATCTTAGAAAACTACATTGTCAAAATCAATAACCTTGTGAGCTGCACATATGTTTATTCATCAGGCACTATAGTATACTAGAAAGGAGCAAATAACCAAAAGGAATGCACTAGGCAACGTACTCACCCTTTAGTGTATTTTAGTGAATCTTCAGTGTCTTTTAGTGGTTTTTAATAATACCTCACCGTGTTGATCCGTGGATTGAGCCGTGATAATCCGTGTTCCTCAAAAAGACCCCAGAGGAATACTCAAAGATAAAAGACCAGTGACCAGAGACTAGAGACTAGTGACTAGACCCAAGAGTAATACCCTAAGCAACGCAAAAGGAGGTCAGCTAAATGCTTTTTGATACACATGCCCACTTGGATGACAGCAAATTCGATGGTGACAGAGACTCTGTCATTGCAAAGTGCAAAGAAGAAGGAGTTGAGCTCATACTCAATGCAGCCAGTAATTTAGCTACATCAATAAAGGCCATAGCCTTGGCTAAGAAATATGATTTCATATATGCTTCAGTGGGAGTTCATCCCCACGATGCTTCGGAAATGGATGAAAATAGCTGCCAAGTACTGGCTGAGCTGGCAGAGAAGAATAATAAGGTCAGAGCTATTGGCGAAATAGGTCTGGACTATTACTATAACCATTCTCCCCGGGATGTCCAGAAAAAGCGATTTGCAGAGCAGATAGATCTTGCTAAACAGCTTGGTCTTCCTGTCATAATTCATGACAGGGATGCCCACGAAGATACCATGAATATCCTGAAAAAATCAGGAGTTAAGCAAGTAGGGGGAGTACTTCACAGCTTCTCCGGCAGTGTGGAGATGATGAGAGAATGTCTTAAGCTGAATATGTATATATCATTATCCGGGCCTGTCACATTCAAAAATGCCAGAAAAACAGTAGAAGTAGCCCAACAAGTACCCTTGGATATGCTACTAATAGAAACCGACAGCCCCTATCTTACTCCTGTACCCCACAGGGGAGAAAGAAACTATCCGGGTTATGTGAAACATGTGGCGGATAAGATAGCTGCCTTAAGAGATATGGACTTTGAAGAAATAGCCCAAATAACATTAGAAAACGGGAAGCGGCTTTTTAAGATTTAAGCTGCTTAAATAAAATTTGCCAACCTTTTTTATCAATAAGTGTAATCTATATCATACATCAATAATATTATGGTATATAATCTCCAAAAATTGTACAGAATACTAAGGACTATGCATAAAAATATGTAAAGTTTGACAATTGGGATAAAAAATTATAAAATATGCTTGTTGATTAAGAAGGAGGGTAATTAATGGAAATAAACTTTCCCAGGCTAAGAAGTTTATTTTCTTCCCAGAAGGAATGGCACTATAAAAATGGACAGCTTAAACATAGATTTAAGAAATCTGTTTACGCAGGAGCTGCCATACTAGCTGTTCTTGTTTTGGTTTTGGCTGCATTAACTATTTATAATATAGTGAAGAAGGATATAGTAATTGCAGACGGGGATCAGGAGATAAATATCAGTACCTTTAAGTCTACAGTGGCTGAAGTTATTGCAGAAAAAGGTATTGAAATAGGTCCTGATGACAGACTTGCAGTAAATCCTAATCAAAAACTTGCTGACCATATGAGGATAGAAATAAAAAGAGCAAAGCCTATAATGATAATAACTCAGGAAAGAGATATACTGCTTCATACCCTTGCTGAAACTGTTGGCGAAGCAATTGAAGAAGCAGGTGTTACACTCGGTATACTAGACAAAGTAGAACCCGGAATGGATACACCTATTAAGAACATTGATAATATAAATATTCTAAGGGTTGAAGAGAGAATAATAACCGAGACAGAAACCATACCTTTTGAAAATCAAATAAAAGAAAACGAAAACCTTGAAAAAGGTCTTGCAAGAGTTATTACGAAAGGCAAGGATGGAAAGAAAGAAACTTCTATTAAAATAGTTTATGAAAATGGAGAAGAAACTAAAAGAGAAATTATTGACGAAAAAATAATACAGGAGCCTGTAGCAGGAGTTATAGAAGAAGGAACTAAAACCACATTGGTTTCTTCGAGAGGCACTGTCACACGCTTTGTTAAAGCTATGGAAATGGTAGCCACTGCTTATGATGCAACCTTTGCCAGCACAGGCAAGCATCCGGATCATCCGCAGTATGGTATAACCAGGTCCGGGCTTAGAGTAAGACCGGGAATAGTAGCAGTAGATCCCAAGGTTATACCATTGGGGACCTGGCTCTATGTAGAAGGTTATGGAGAAGCATTGGCAGCAGATACAGGCGGCGCCATAAAAGGAAACAGAATAGACCTGTACTTTGAATCCCCGGATGATGTAGCCAAATATGGGAAAAGAAAAATAAAAGTATATATACTGGATAAACCAAAATATAAATTTTAATAGTCTATGGTGCGGGGACGCAACCCTTCAGGCGGGTCATGACTTGCCGAGGAATGTTCCTGATGCTGTAGCTACAGATTACCAAGGTTAGGTGGACACATCATTGTATGGTGTGTCCTTTTGCTCTGCTACGCGGTTATTCATTGTCGCGGTATGTCCCTGATGTTGAAGTTAAAGTTTACAAAGAATATGAACAATTTTGGGGGAAGAAGATTGATTAAAGAGTGTATAGTTGTAGAAGGGAAAAATGATGCGGCTGCTGTTAAAAGGGCAGTTGATGCAGACATAATAATAACCAGCGGTTTTGGGATCACAGGGGAGACCCTAAGATTGATAAAAACCGCAGCTGAAAAAAGGGGAGTAATAGTACTTACAGATCCGGATTTCATGGGGGA
>NZ_JAWLCK010000186.1:0-3940 GCF_041687175.1 Lutispora sp. | reverse complement strand
ATCAGTTGCTTTATCCATAGCCATTCAGCTAGGAATAGCACCTATCTTGATTCATTATTTTCAGTTTTTATCTATAATGAATATATTTCTGAATATTATTGCTGTACCACTAACCTTTGCTATTATTGCTATAGCTTTTCCAGGCATTATTCTTGGAATTTTTTTACCTACTATCTCAATATATGTTTTAGCAGCAGATTACTATCTGATATCATTATTGATAAAGATAGTAGAGATCTTTGGCAATCTTCCCTTAGCAGGCATAAATGTTTCTTCATTGCCTATTTATATCTATTTGATATACTATTTATTGCTTTTTGGGTTCATCAATTATAAGGGTAATATAGGTTATTATATGTGGAAATTGAGATTCTACATATACATGGCAGCAGTTGTATTTATGATAATCATTGGTATAAAATATATTATCAATGATGATCTGAGAATAGTAGTTCTAGATGTAGGACAGGGGGATTCTATTCTCATAACCACACCAAAAGGCAAAAATGTATTGATAGATGGAGGGGGTTCTGCCTCAGAAGGTGAATACTACTATGATGTGGGAACGAAAATCACAGTACCTGCCTTGCGAAAGCTAGGTGTATGGGGTATTGATACAATTATGTTGTCTCATATTCATGAGGATCATATAGAAGGGCTTATCAGTGTGGCTGAAGAATTTAATATAAAGAATGTTGTACTGCCTAAAACTCCCTTTTCCAATGATAAACTTGAAATGCTGATAAATATATCAAGAAATAAAGGTTCAAACATATTCTATGTTGGAGAAAATGATAAGCTGATGCTGGAAAAAGATATTTGTATGGAGATTCTATCACCAGTTGATGAACTGGTAAAGGGAACGTCCTCAGATGAGAATAATAATTCAATAGTTGCTAAACTCAAATATAAAAAGTTCTCAATGATATTTACAGGAGATATAGAAAAAGAAGCGGAATACATATTGAAGGATAAGGATATAGGGTCTACTGTTTTGAAGGTGCCGCACCATGGCAGTTTTACTTCTTCCAGCAGGGAGTTTATAGAAAAGGTTTCACCAAAGGTATCTTTAATTACTGTTGGGAAGAATTTCTACGGACATCCTTCTAAACAAACATTGGAAAATATTGAGGAAGCTGGGTCAACTATTTATAGAACAGATATCAATGGAGCAATAGAAATAATTACAAACGGTCTAAAATTAGAATTAACAAGTGTAAGATAAAAAATGGACTATAAACCTAGGAGGAATAATATGTATAGGTCTTTTATAAACGATCTTAGATCCGGAGATATAAGCAATTTATACTTGCTATATGGAAACGAAAGGTTTTTGCTGGACAAAGCTGTAGAAGAGTTGAAGGATAATATACTGACAGGCTTCCCGGAAATCAACCTCTCTGTTTTTGAAGATGACACATTTGAAATAACAAATTTAGTGAACGCTTGCAGTTCTCTACCCTTTTGCGGAGAAAAAAGGTTAGTCTTGGTGAAGGATTATTCAGGTCTTGTGTCAAAATCAAAAAAAAACAATGAAGAAGAAACTGAAGAGACAAAGGTTAATGATAAATCAGATGACTTTAAGTTTATTGCAGAAATGCCTGAAACTACTTGTCTGATATTTATGAATCACGGTGATGTAGATGGGAGAAAAAAGCTATTTAAGTATATTAATAAGATGGGTAAGGTATATAAATTTGATAGGATAGGTAAGGGTGATTTGATCCAATGGATTAAAGGACATTTTACTAGAGCAGAAAAAGTAATAAACCCATCCCTTGTGGAGTATTTTGCTGATAATATTGGTTACCTGGACAGGAATTCTGACACCAATCTATATCATGTACAGAATGAAATAAATAAGATTTTGGCTTATGTGGGAGACGAAAAAATAGTTACTGAAGAGCATTTGAAGCAGTTATCAATAAAGAGCCTTGATAATGATATATTCAAGCTTATAGACGCCTGTTGGCAAAAGAACATCTCAGAAAGCCTTAAAATATATAATGATATGCTTTTAGCAGGAGAACATTCATTTATGATTCTCTCCATGCTTTCAAAAGGAATAAAAAACCTGATAAAAATAAAAGAATTGAAAAATCAAGGATTAAGTATAAAAGAAATTTCCCAAAAAGCCAAGATACACGAATATACTGTAAAGCTTTATTTGAGACATATAGATAAAATGAGTTTTAGTATATTGGATAGAGCCCTTGAAAGATGTACCTTATGTGAAAGAGATATTAAAAGCGGCAGACTATATGAGCGGCTTTCATTTGAAATGCTTTTTATCTCTCTTTTTGAAAATTCATAGGAAAGCCTTAATTCCTTTAATATTAACCTGAGCAAATTATATTGTGAAAGCTTCCACTAGGTGTCTTTCTTTTGAACTACAATAGCAAAAACCCTGGCAAAATGCCAGGGTTATTATACTCTATTACATTGCAGCCTTCATTTTGTTTGAAAGTCTGGACTTTTTCCTAGCAGCTGTGTTTTTGTGAATAGTACCTTTCGCAGCCGCCTTGTCAATTAAGCTGACAGCCTTTCTATATAGATTCTGAGCCTCCTCAAGATTTCCGGCCTTAACTGAATCTTCGAATTTCTTTATTGAAGTTTTCAAGGAGGATATAATCATCTTATTCCTACGAGTTTTGAACTCTGCAACTTTTATTCTTTTAATCGCTGATTTGATATTAGCCAATATATTCACCTCCTTCAAAAATCAATTAACAAATGGTATTTTATCACACAGCATGTTAAAAAGCAATAGTCTCCTAAAAGTATTGTGTAGATGTATTATGCATATAATACATAAAAATATTGATAATATTACTGCAGAAAAGATATGAAAAGAATTATGTCGGAGGTAAAGATATGACAAGTATAAGAACTGATTTAGCTTTGGAAGCAAAAGAATTTCATGAGAGTAAAAGCAAAGAGAGCATTCCTGGGGTTAGAGTTGATACAGACGGAGATAAGGATATAAAAATAACCAGGGTAAGAATAGAAGATGAAACTGGTGCAAGATTGATGGGAAAACCGGTGGGTAACTATATAACAATTGAAGTTCCCAGACTAAAAGAAAAAGATATTGATTTGATGGAGGATGTGAGTAGAACTTTAGCTAAAGAGATAATAAGCCTGGTAAAACTAGACGACAAATCTGTGATTCTGGTGGTAGGATTGGGGAATTGGAACATCACTCCAGATTCATTGGGACCGAAGGTCATTGAAAAAATAATGGTCACAAGACATATGACCGAATTTTTGCCAGATCAGATTGATGATAGTGTAAGATCTGTTTGTGCATTATCCCCTGGAGTTTTGGGTATTACTGGTATAGAGACAAGTGAGATAATACTAGGAGTGGTAAACCGGGTTAAACCTGATCTTGTAATTGCAATAGATGCTTTGGCCTCAAGAAAACTTGAAAGAGTCAATACGACAATTCAGATTGCGGATACAGGTATAAATCCTGGCTCAGGGGTTGGCAATAATAGAAAGGAATTAAGTCAAAAAAGCATGGGAGTCCCTGTGATTGCAATAGGTGTGCCCACTGTAGTTGATGCTGCTACCATGGCAAATGATACCATCGATTTGGTTATTGATAACCTTATTAAACAAGCTCAGAAGGAAAAGAGCTTTTATGAAATGCTGAAGAATATTAATCGAGAGGAAAAGATGACTCTTATAAATGAGGTTTTGGCACCCCATATGGGATCTCTAATGGTTACCCCTAAGGAAATAGATGGTTTTATAGAAGATATTTCTGATGTAATTGCAGATGGTTTGAATATTTCATTGCACCCTGGGATACATATGGATGATGTACATAGGTTTATAAATTAATTTGTCTCCAATGTTTTTATCATAAAAATATCTGTGCGGCATATAAGTTTAAATATATATTTTATTTTCTTTTTTTTCATGCAATGTAAAG
>NZ_JAWLCK010000185.1:0-3994 GCF_041687175.1 Lutispora sp. | reverse complement strand
CTAGGAGCAGAGGATTTCTCATATTTTATCAATGAAGCGAAAGGTGCCTTTTACCATTTAGGTTGCGGCAATAAAAAAATGGGCATAACAGCCCCTTTACACAGCAAGGATTTTGATATTGATGAAAGTTGCATAAAAACAGGTGTTCTTATGCAGGTAGAAAATCTACTGGCACTATTGAAGAAATAGTATGATAATAAGTCATTAATTACCCTCTTTAATAGCTTGAAGTAAATAATTCTTTGCATTTTCGAAATGCCTTGTCATAATAGATGAGGCATTTTCTATGTCTTTAGATTTTATTGCTTCCAATAATTCCTTATGCTCAGACAGCACCGTTGTTTCTGCGTCAATAAAGTTCTGGTATTTATTCGTCAATATAGTGAACTGGCTCCTTATGCTTCTGGCTGCATCGTATAGTCTTGAGTTATCTGCATATTTATATAATATATCATGGAAGTTGTCAGAATGAAGTTTGAAGTTCTTTATATTGTCGCTATTCAGAGATATTTCCTGAGACTTTATACAATTCTCCAGCTCATAGACCAATTCCTCATATTCACTGTTTCTCATAGCGTATTTTAAAGCGGCAGAGTCTAATACTGCACAGAAATCATATATCTCAATTATATCCTTTTCCTTAATGTCAATGACTTTGGCTCCTACATTTGTCACATGCTCAACCAAGCCTTCCTGGCTCAGCCTTTTGATTGCCTCTCTTATAGGAGTAGAGCTGATATCGAATCTCTCCTGAAGTGCTTTTAAAGTCAGCTTTTCTCCACATTTTATTCTCTGACTGATGATATCCTCTCTCAATATTGAATAAATCTGGTCTCCCAGCGTAGTTTTTATAACTTCAATCATAATCTATTCTCCTAACATCCTATTATTTAACTTTTCTCATTAATTACATATTCTAGCATAGAAATATATTTGAAGCAACATATATTTAATATTTTGCAAAATGTCAAATATATATTGTAATGTGCATAAGCATGTGATAACATATGGATAAATAAATATGTAAATTCGGGAGGGATATGGATGTATGATTATAAATGGCCTTATCCTCTGGAATATGATAAGGAAGAAATAATAAACGCTGATGTTTTAGTCCTTGGTGGAGGCATAGCAGGGTGTATGGCTGCCATCGCTGCTGCCAGGGCAGGGCAAAAAGTTGTATTGGTTGAGAAAGGTGCGACCAAAAGGAGTGGAGCAGGAGGGTCAGGTTGTGACCATTGGGAGTCTGCAGCAACCAACCCTTGTTCCAAGGTGACACCAGAGGAATTGACACAGGCCATGCTTCATGATAATGAAGGATTCAATAATGGAATTTCACACTATATAGAATGTAGAGAAGGATATGACAGGCTTCTTGATATAGAAAAAATGGGTGGAAAAATCAGAGATACTGAGGACGAATTTGTTGGAGCTGAGTTCCGCGATGATGAGACTAAGCTGATGTTTGCCTACGATTATGAGAACAGATTTACATTGAGAATCTGGGGAACCACTTTCAAGCCTGCTATGTATAAGGAACTAAAAAGATTAGGTGTCAATATTGTGGATAGGGTTATGGTAACATCACTGCTGACAGAGGGAGGAGCTCAAGGTGCAAGATGTGTGGGAGCCACAGGCATCCATACCAGAACAGGCAAATTCTATATATTCAATGCCAAGTCCAGTATCATGTGTATGTCCAGACCTGCAAGGGTATGGCTCTTTTCTCCCGAACTCCCCGGATTGTGTGAGTTCAGACCTCCCCAATGTATTGGAGATGGACATGCTATGGGATGGAGAGCTGGTGCCGAGTTTAACATGATGGAGAAGTCCGTGCCTGCAGAGTTTTCTGCCTCCGGCAGGAGTTATCCTCCCTATGGAGCCGGCAACAACCACAACACCTGGTATGCAGCTTCCATTATTGATTCAAGAGGCAAAGAAATTCCTTATGCAGACAGGGATGGAAACATACTAGAGGATGTGAAGGACAGGTTCAGACCTGCCAAAGGCCAGAAGTTTTTCATGAAGGGAGGAGGCATTGACTTCCCCAAATATGAAATAGAAGGGCCTGAGACTCTACCTTTTTCAAAGATGATAGAGGAAGGCTACAAGCTTCCTTTTTACGCAGATTTGACTAAATTACCGGAAGAAGAGAGAAAAGTCATCTGGGGTATGATGGTAGGTGAAGAAGGCAAGACCAAGGTACCTATATACGGAAACTATACTAAAGCAGGTTTTGATCCCAGTAAACATGTATTGCAGTGCTACGGAACCGGATGGACTTCTGCCAGTTTCTTACCTCAGGAGAGGCAGTTATTCGGTTTACCGGGGGGCTTCTTCAATGACTGGACATTGAGTACTAATATTGAAGGCTTGTATGCTGCCGGAGATGCACTCTATGCTTCGGATTGCTATGGGCATGCAGCTGCTACAGGATATTATGCAGGAAGACACGCTGCCAAATATGCAGCAGTCAATGAGCTGAAGAAGTGGGACATACAGCAAATTGAGGAGGAGAAAAACAGAGTATATGCGCCATTGAAAAATGATCCTGACATGAGTATTGGTTGGAAGGAACTAAATATGGCTATAGCTAAGACCATGCAGAATTATTGCGGTGAAGTTAAATATGATGATTTATTGAAGGTGGGATTATCCAGGCTTAAGGAATATGAAGAAAAGATAGTACCTCAGACCTTCGCATATAATCCCCATGAGTTGACAAGGCTTCTGGAGGTATTTGATATACTTACAGTATCTCAAATAATAATAGAGGCTTCGCTGGCAAGGAAAATAAGTATGAAACCCTTGTATTTTAAAAGAGGAGACAGCATAGAAGATGAATCTTCAAAAGATAAACTTATAGTCATAAGACAATCCAATGGAAAAGCTGTTACAAGGGAAGTAGCTGTTGACTATTTCGGTGATTTGAAGGAGAATTATGAAAAGTATAATCAAGATTATATAAGGGGTGATAGGTAATGAGAGAAATGCCTGCAGCGAATCCAATAATTTTTGATAGCAGCAAATGCATAGGCTGCAATAGATGTATGGAGATATGCCAGGTGGACATATTTCTTCCAAATCCGGAGAAAGGCAAACATCCTATAGTTGCCTATCCCGGCGAGTGCTGGTATTGCGGCTGCTGCGTAATGGAGTGTCCCGTAGAGGATGCTATAAAGCTTCGCCATCCCCTTATGAATAGAGTTCACTGGATAGACAAAAAGCTTTTGATGAAGCAGGATAATGAATGATTTGAGAGGTGAAAAAAATGTTGCTGAAGGATTTAACCCAAGTATTCGGTGTAAGCGGTTATGAGAAGGAAACAAGAGAGTATATAAAGGATATTGTTAAGGATTATGCAGATGAAATCATGGTGGATGCCATAGGCAATCTGATTGTTTACAAGAAAGGTTCTGGTGAGGATAAGAAAAAAATAATGGCTGCTGCCCATATGGATGAAATTGGGCTTCAAGTTACCAAGATAGAGTCCTCAGGTCTCATAAAAGTCAAGACCTTGGGATTTTTATGGGCTGAAACCACATATATGAGCAGGGTTAGATTTAGAAACGGTGTAATAGGAATCGTTAACAGCACCACTCCTATGGAAAATGTAAAAGGAGATTTCACAAAGCTCTGCGTAGATATTGGTGCAAAATCCAAAGAAGAAGCCATGGAATTTGTAAAGGTAGGGGATGTGGCAAGCTATATAGGCCACTATGCAGAGCTTAAGGGAAATAACATAACCGCTAAGGCTCTTGACAACAGGGCTGGCTGTTATGTAATGATTAAGGCGCTTATGGAGATGGGAACGCCCTATAATGATGTATATCTTGTTTTTACCGTACAGGAGGAGTTGGGTTGCAGAGGAGCAAAGGTTGCGGCCCAGAGGTTACAGCCGGATATAGGTATAGCTGTGGATATTACGCCTGCTCATGATTATCCCTGTGACTTGGAAGGAAGCAATACCTTGGGAGAAGGAACAGGCATAAAG
>NZ_JAWLCK010000184.1:0-4045 GCF_041687175.1 Lutispora sp. | reverse complement strand
AAAACTTTAGTTTACACGAGTTTTTGCTTTTTTTCTATCCACTATGTTATTTGACGTTTACGTTTTATTGTGTTAAAATACGTTTCTAAGCCAGAAAAAAAGATCCCATCTTTGGACCCTTACTTGGTTCTATTCAAATTTAATTACTGTTATGCACTCATGTCCTAGTTGTTTCAAAGCAATTTGACCCATCGGCACTGAATACTATTATTCTTTAAAGTATTTTGCGGTATAGATTAAATCTATTAACTTTCTGCTAGGTTCTACGCGGCGATGCAGATCATACGTTTTTCTCTGTCTTCATTGTACAAATCCATAGCTTAGACACGGTTCCAACCGACTTTGTTTGCAGGCATAGAAGTAAAATGAAAGTCATTAAGACACCCATCAGCTATTTCAAAATATCTTTCCAATATAATTCGGAATATTTGTCGTAGACATCATAGACTTTCACTCCTGCTTGCCGTACACTACAAACAACCGGAAAAATACCTTCAAATACAATACAATTTTCAGGCTATACTTCCATCTTTTTAGCCGCATAGAGAAAAAGGTCCGGAAATTCATTTCCTCGTGTTACATCCTCCGATGAACACAGGACATCAAAAAGATTAAGTATCCTGTTGTTCCGCAAAGCGGGAATATAAAGAATAGGAGGAAGATTTGTGACTACAGCAATCTTGGTGCCATGTACCTTTAACTGTCGCAAATACCCTTCGGTATACTGCTTCATCCGTACAGTATGACTGTAATTATATAGATCCGTGCATTCCATTCACTAATGATTGCAGTCAGTTCTTCCGAAAGCCCGAACAACTTAATGGTATATTCAGCCCATATACAAAATACTAAATAATACCAAGATCAATTAATAATTACCAATCTACTTGCCTACAACTTATGTTATTACAACAACATACTTATAAATCAAGATTTTTAAGTTTCAAGAATTAATCACTTAATATTTGTAAGGTAATTCAAACATTGGATTGTTACAGGATACAAAATTTTTGAAATACCATAATATTTCCGAACATAATAAATTATCAGCTAACACAACAAGTTAATTTAAACAATTCTCAAGCTTGGCGTATTTTTTATTGTCACTAAATAAGTATCTTTAAAAATTGATAAACTCTCCATAGCTTTCTATTTGAAACACCATTTCCTACCCCGACTCTATGACGTTTGACTGCAAGTTATGGAGGGCTTTAAGAACTGCATTATAAAGTTCACTGCGTTTTCAAATTTATCGTCATCATTCATGTTTGTATAAGTCATTCCTAAATTCTTTCCATTATTTTTCTAAATATATCCGATAAAATTTAGTATTCCCTTGATTCATTCTTGTAACATAATTCATGGCTTATCCCATTTGGCTTATCTCCCGACCAAAGTAATGTTATTCTAGTACCACAACATAGTCTCGCCACCCTTCTTTTCGTTTTCCAAAAAGTGCAATATGCTGTCAATACTTTTATTTGATACCCAACTGGGAAATCTATTTTTTAATGCACAAACTGATAATTTATATCTGTGGTCTATGTTAAATTGTTTAAAAAAACATTCTTTAAAGCTGTTGCATGTTTTCAGCTCTATTCGCCTGTTGTCATACAGCCTTAGGGAGAATGAATCCAGAGGTACTGACAGCCCCTTGCCCCATGCCTTGATATAACTCTCCTTCAATGTCCATATATCATAAAAATATGAGTGCTGCTCGTCTATCGGCTTCGAATGTATATCCAGAACCTCTTGCCGAGAAAAAAAACGGTCGGCTAAGCTAAGATCTACATGCTGTATTTGCTCAATATCAATCCCGATTGGTTTATCATCAACAGCACATACGACCCACTCACCGGAGTGGGATATGTTAAAATAAAAATCGGGGAACCCTTTGACAAATGGCTTCCCATATTCATTCGTGCTAAACTGTATTTCGCAATTATCAATTCCGAGTCGTCTCATAGCTATCACTCTTACCAATACTGCCGCAGCAAGTGCCCTTTGTGAATCTTCAATCTTATGGAAGGTTTTAATTGATACTTGTTTGTCTTTATCCACATATTGCATTAGATGCTTAAATTTCTGGCTATCGATTTTCCCATCAATTTTTATTGAATATATCTCAATCATGTCTCAGTTTTCCTCACAGTAATTAGTCAAATACTGCTATTCAATCCAGTATTACTCCTAGCCTTCTATAAAATTTCTCCATCATTTCTATGCTGTATTTTACTATATACACCTTTACTATAAATATATCGAAATACTTATAAAACCTTTTTAAAATTGCATTTTTACTTGTTCGGAATTTCCTTACTAATGCACGGTCAACTCTAAACTAAGTGGTCGAGAAAGCTCCAAAAAAGTACCTTCGTCTGCTCGGAGTACCCCATATAGAGGGTTCAAAAGCTTAGCAAAGTCATATATATTATGCGTATTTTGATTTTTCGAGTTTTTCGGAGGTCTCGCCGGCACTAAACCAAACAGGTGCAATTTATAATATACTACATAGTAAATCAATGATAAAAGTAATTCCCAGAAATTGCTTTTATAAATCAAGCTTCTTCATAAAGCATTAGAATATTAAAACATATAGAAGAATTGATATTATGAGTAGTAAAAAGCTTGAAATAAACAGAAAATACTATAGCCACACAGAAACAGAACTCGAGATGTTTATAATAATTGCAAAGATTCAGCCATGCAGCTTATACTGTTTGCTGTCCTTAAAGTGTGGAAGTTATACTTCTATCTATATTGCATAATTTCGATTTTTAGTTCAGTTAAAATAACCGGAAAAAATATCATCCGTTTTATATGCTAAAGAATTTTCTTAGTCCTACCGAATCATACAAGCCTGTTTCTAAATTTTCGCATTGTAAAATACTTTTGACTAACTCCCTTAACCCTTAATTTATTGCCTGCTTACATTTCTCACATTAACGATTTTGGCTTCCACAATAGCCGTCTGCGTCTTTAGGACTCGGAAGGATTCCATGTTAAGATCTATATTTCCATTGGCTAGGAATCCATATGTCGTTTCTATACCTGGAACGGAAATAGTCAATAAAATATCATACCGTTCTGGCTTCTCAGCGATAACCATGGCTCCATCTGCTTTAGTAACTAAACTCGTTGCATGCATTACTTTCTTATCAATTATTTTTCCCATATAGCTGTTTGTTTTTACATCATATACTTTTGTTTTGATTTCTATACCTTCAATGGATTGCTTATCCTTTAAAAGAACCTCATACTCAATAGTATCATAATATTTTGCTGTCAAATGTTTAGAATCCAACATAAAAACCTTATAATAAGCTCCAAGAAAAAGCCCTATAATCACAAGAAGAGCACAAATGTCAATTATGCTAATCTTTCCAAATATCCTACCTTTCTTGTCCATCAACATACTGGTCCCCCTTTTGCTGGTACAAACTAACTTTCAATACGAAACTGACATTAGCATAACCTTTCCCCTTAATAGAAAGTTGCTTACCTACCCGAATATCTGTGCCATCCACTAATATATCCGTCGGGGTTATATTCGCATCGGCTTCTACTGTTATTTTAACATCATACAGATCTGGTATTTCTACTTTAACGTATTTACCTTGCACCATATCCATATTGATAGCAGATGCTGAATATACTATTTTGTTTACTACGATGCCCAGGTTATTACCTCTTACACTATCCCTAATTGGTTCACCTGTATTGATAGCATTGACAAAATTCTTGCTAACATTTTTTACCTCAATATCATACAGTACCTTGCTAATATGCGCTGCATCCTTGGTATTCTTGGTAAAAAGCATAGCATACATACCCCCTAAGAGCACAGTAACTACCAAAACAATAAATAAATCAATAATGTTTATTTTCCCAAATAATCGCCCTTTATCATCCACAAAAACCATACTATACCTCCCTCTTTACTAAGGTTTGTGTTAACTTGTTTTGATTTTAATAGACTTTAAAATTAGATTTATCAAGGGTTTCAAGTTTTTTTGCAAATTAAAAACAATGACCCCCTCTTTTC
>NZ_JAWLCK010000183.1:0-4051 GCF_041687175.1 Lutispora sp. | reverse complement strand
TATTTATATTCTTACTTTCAAAGGCTGCATTCTGCATAACAGGTGAAATGCTATGTCCCAATGGATAGCCCAGCAATCCTATGTACTTTGTTTTTGAATCCACTTTCTGCATAATGTAGTGCTCCTTTGTATTATAACTCATCCTTCATCATGTATAGAATGGCTTCTAAGACTCCTCCTGCGATATTTCTAGCCTTATCAGAAATAGTAAAGCAATTAGCTTTTTCAGTAAGTCTCGGGTCTACGTCTGCAATTTTAAGTCCTTTCTTGACATAGCTGCCATCTCTGATAATTCCTCTCAATACTCCAGGAATCTTTGCTCTTATTAATGCATTTCCTACACGAGCGATAACTTCATCCTTCTCAACAATTGCTCCTATATCTTTTATGTTCTCAATAATACCTTCTTCAGGAGAATGAATCACTCTTTCTGAGGAATATCCTTCGATATCTCCAGGAACACCCGTATTTTTTTCTGCTTCTCCTTCAAATATTAATCGTCCTAGGTTATGACCTCTGACTGTTTCAATGACCACATCCACATCTTTACCTGCAATAAAACCTGGCCCCAGCCCTATCACAATATCTGCCATGTCCTTTGTTGTACCCAGATTTCTTTTAGCTATCATGGCATCCACTAATACTGAAGGTATAAGCTTTTTTATCCATTCACCTTCCGGATCTATTGCAACTGGAATCTTGTTTTCATCCCATGCCTTCTCTATCTCATTCATAGAACCTGCCAGAACCGCAGTGACACCTTCTATAGTCACTTCCCCATCATAAACCGCTTCGCTAAAGGATACTTTTCTTCTGATAGATGTAGGCTTAGGCAGTTCCAATACTAATACTCTGAAGCCGCATCTATGGAGCTTATGAATAGTTCCTGAAGCTAAATCTCCACCTCCTCGGACAATTACAAGCTTATTAAAAATCATCTTATTCACCTCTCTATTCCTTGTCCGTATATACATCAAACAAACTCATTTCATCATACTTGTTTGCTGCAAAACTTCCTATAACGATTCTATCCAAAAATCCCTTATTGCTTTTCCTCATCTCATTCAATAACTTAATTGCATTATTCCGATGATATGAATTATCAGCTTTATTAACAAACAATATCTTCTCACCTTTATGGTTTTTAAACAATCCCATTGGGTGGACAATAATCTTTAACAAATGGTCTATGGTAATCTTTTCTCCTGCCTGACCATGAGTTAGTCTACTGAATTCCTCCATTCGGTGAATATTGGAATCGGAAATTTCCATACCCAGAGTTTGAATATCCAACACACCTATTGTTTTAGTAGTTCCTTTGTATACAACAGGTTCATACAGATTCCACCCTTTTAAAGGCTTGCATTTTGAACCATCAGCTTCTATAACGGTATAATCAAAGCAAGGTACCAATCTATCCAAGTGTTCTTCCCTGAGCCCTATTATTTTGTTTTCTAAATTTACGCCTAAACCATAGACATAGATTTTTGCCTTATCTATTTGGCACTCAGAGAAGTTGTCTTCGCCTATGCATATTATTTCTGCCTCTTCTCTTGATGGTAAATAAATTTTCGTAGTAGTTGTTGCCAATACATTGGCATTGTTGTTTTTAATCTCCTTGGCCAATTGAAACATGAGAGTTGTTTTCCCTCCGGCTCCCACTATGGATATAACATCCCCATGCTTCAACCCTATAGAATTAGAGAGATTCATATAATCACCTTATTGTATTTTTTCTAATAGTACTTCATTGATACCACCGCAGATCATTCCCTCATCCTCAGCATTTTGACCCATCATGTCCAATTTATATAATTCCGGTTCTGTACTATGAGAATCCAGCAAGCTAAGGGATTTCTGTATGATCTCAGCCTCTACACAGCCTCCTCCAATTGTTCCTATTTGTTTTCCATCTGGGAAAACCAACATCTTGGTCCCTTCACTCCTTGGAGTTGAACCTTTTTTCGAGACAATAGTAACCAGCACCTTGGCTGTCTTATCATCATTATCCGTCAAGATTCCTTCAAGTATTTCCTTGGTGTACCTGCTGCCTCGTTTTGCGTTGTTTTTTACCTGTATAAGCTCTGCCGCAATGCAAACAGCAATCTCTTCAGGGGTTTCGGCTCCAATTTTTAAACCTATGGGAGCATATATTCTTTCAATACATTCTTCATCTATGCCTTTTTCCTTCAATGCTTCCTTTATTGTCCTTACCCGAACCTTGCTGCCCAACATACCTATATATGCATTTTCTTTTTCAATAATTTTTTCTAAGCAAATCTGGTCATAGCGATGCCCTCTTGTTACAATTACAAAAAATGTATCCTTATCTCCTTTGATTTCTGCTAATCCATCTTCGAAAGGCTTGCATATTACATGGTTTGCGCCTGCTCTTCTTGCATTATCTGCAAATGTGGGCCTGTCTTCTATAGCTATTACCTTAAAACCTATCATCAAGGCAATTTTAATAAGTTGTATTGCTACATGTCCACCGCCACAGACAACTAATTTCATATCGCTGCCTAAAATTTCAACAAAAACCCTATTATCTTCAATCCAATATGTGCCTGTTTCTGTTATTTCTAATATTTTGTGCTGATGCTTACTTAGGAAACCATCATCAGATGTTTTAAATAAAAGCTTATTAGCTGAAAATAAAGCTTTTTCCCCAAAGTATTCTCCTTCTATGACAGTTGCCATCAGATTCTTTTCATTAGCACTGAACTGGTTAATGATCTCATAAAGCTCTTTCATCTGTGCCTTATCTCTCCTTAATCTGAAATTTGTCTATATTAAATAGTTTGCTTATCTTTTATATTATCTTCTCTAGTTTTCATCTTGTCAAATTACAAGTCATCTTAATACCTCGAACTTAAGCTTCTTGACTAATGATAATTTACACTTATCTATTCTTCCTCTTCAATAAAGCCTCAGTATTCAATGTCTCAGTTGAAGCCTTACTCCTCTTTTCCGTTGGTTCTTTTGCCTTATCTCTAACAGCACTTTTTATTTCCTCTTTGTTCTCAGCTTCTGCACGAATCGCAACAGTTTTTTCTATCATACCTGTTTTATGTCTACTCTTATTATCTACTTTTATTATACTACCATATATCTTTCTAAAGAATTTGCCAACCCTACCCATGGTCAGCTTAAGTCGTCTTACAGCTATATCTACCAGGAATGCCAATAGTGTCAATAATAACAGTGGTGATGTTAAATCCACTCTCCCTTTTACAGGTGCTATGGGGCCTTCAAATACTTCTTCAGCCTCCTTAATATAACTGCCTCCGGATTCAATCACAAGTCTCTCCAGCTTATGGCTATTTGCATCCATTGAATATTCAGGAGAATACTGAACAGACATTCCGGTGCTGACAGCACTTTGAACCTCTCCATCTTTGCTCTGCACCACCTTTATAAGATAAGCTCCGGTATCGTCTATCCTGAAGCTGCCCTTATATCTTCCCGGTGCTTCTGGGTTTAAATCAACTTCAATAGTTTCCAGAGATGGAGCAGTAATAATTGCCCTTGTATCTATAGTTTCATTGCTATTTCTCTGCAATGCATTTATTTCTCCATAGCCCCCCTGAACCTTTGTGCTTACCTCCAGATTTTCTGTGGAGTAATTTTCTATGGTCCAATTAATAAGATTATTCCAAAAAACAGGGTTCTTATCCCAGTTTACATAATTTCCACTCCAGACTCCCTTCATATCCGAATTCCATGCTATAGTCTTTCCCAGTCCATACTGCCAAAGGGTCAATATTGGATCCCCTTCATCACTTTCCAATATAACTCTGGATGAATCCTTAGGACTTGAAGCTATATAACCCAGCAAGCCAGGCATACCATTCTCTGCGACACCCTCCAGGACAGAGTGCATATTTACTAGCCTGGGAGTGAATTCCCTGTTGTTCAGATAAGCTCTGGCGGCCATAAAGGTTTCTTTTGCAAAAATTGTGGGTATATTGGAATACTGATCCGTCACATAGAACCTTCCTCCAGCTTCCTGAGCTATATGTTCCAGAAGCTGTATATCCGCATCAAAACC
>NZ_JAWLCK010000182.1:0-4065 GCF_041687175.1 Lutispora sp. | reverse complement strand
TTTTTAGTTCGCTCTTTGCTAAGAACTGTATCAAAGCTCACAAAATATCCTCAGTACATATCTAATATACAGTCACTGTAGCGTTCTCCTATACTATAGATTTCACTGTATCTTAGAAAGCTACAGTGTCTAGAGAATAAGCATATGTGCAAGTGAACATATTTATTGATTTTGTCAGTAACTCTTAGCGAAGTATCCTTAGAAAAATCGTATGGGCAGCACGGATGGTGCCCAAGCCTTCCAGGGCAGGAGGCCCTTTGGGAGGCGTTAGATTGTGAGCTGCACATATGCTTATTCTAGTTTGATAAAGTATCGAAGTAGTATCCAAGGCTACGCAACCAATAATCTATTGACAATTGAAAAAGATGGGTGTAATATAATAATGAGCATATGCACATAACTAATAGAGGTGATAAAATGCCTAGGCCTAGGAAATGCAGAAGAATTGAATTTATGCCTGACAATCAGTATTTCTATCCCCAATCAAAGGACTTTGAGGAAGTAATACTGAGCTTTGAAGAAGTGGAAGCTATAAGGCTCTCTGATTATGAAACTTTAGAGCAGGATAAGGCAGCTGAGAAGATGGATATATCCAGAGGTACCTTTCAACGAATTTTGAATGCTGCAAGACAAAAGATTGCAGATGCCCTCATAAACGGCAAAGCAATCCGTATCCAGGGTGGAGACTATGAGTTTGTAAATGGAAACTGCGGAGGCATGGGTCATCGCAGAAGATTCAGAGGAGGTAGAAATCTCTAATTCATCACATGCATCTCTAACAATAGGAGGTGAAAAAATGAGAAGATGGAATATGGGTTGGCATGGTCCAAATCCTTATCCTTTTTGCAGATGTAATCCAGCTTTACCATCCAGAAGGGCTATGAGCGGATATTTTGGAGGCGGTATATACGGTAATTACCAAACTAATGAAGTAGAATATCTAAAAAACACCGCAGAATATCTGGAGAACCAACTGGATGAAATAAACAAGAGGCTTAAAGATATCGAAAAAGAAGATTAATTTTACCCAAAACTTCAATAAATTTATTGAATAAATATAAATAAAAAGTTATAATTTAAGGAGATGCATGTGAATTTTTACCAGTGAGGTCATGACTCAATATGCACAATTCTATATTAAAGGAGGGTTTTACATGTCTCATAGTCCGACCTTAGGAACAACAGTCACCAACACGAAGATGAGAACACCTGAGAAGATTTCACCTTTCTCAGGAATGTGTTCTGTATGTACTGCAGATTGCATTGGAAGCTGTGAAATAGGCTACTCGGCTATTAGAGGTGAAGAGGCACTTTACCCTACAGGGGCTGACAAAAGCCAGTTTGCATCGGAAAAGGATTACCCAGTAGATTTATCCCATTTTAACATCAACGGTCATGTTTTTGGAGCAGAAGGTATCGAAGCAGATGCATACAAGGCCAGCTTTCCCAATGCTGATATCAGCACTACAGTAGGGATTGATAATCCTATCAAACTGAAGGCACCATTTATACTTCCTGCCATGGCAAAGCTTAATTGGCCTGATTACTATGGAGGCGCTGCTCTTGCAGGAATAATGGCGGTTATAGGTGAAGATGCTGTAGTAAAAGATAAAGACCTGGAAATGAAAAGCAACAAGGTTACAAAATCTCCTTTGCTGGAGAAAATGTTAAACAGCTTTAGAAAGTATGATCATGGTTATGGGGACATAGTACTGCAGGCAAACTATGATGATGAACACATAAATGTTTTGGATTATGCAATTGCTGAATTAGGAGCTACTACAGTGGAGTTAAAGTTCGGGCAAGCAGCCAAAGGCATACAAGGCATGGGTTTTGTCTATAGTCTGGAGGAAGCGCTGGAGTTTCAGAAAAAAGGCTATCTTGTTATTCCCGACCCTTCGGATCCCGTAGTACAGGAAAAGCATAAAAAAGGAATAGGTCCACATTTTCAAAGAATAGGCAAGCTTCCCATGTGGGATGAGGAAATATTGGCCAAGAGGGTCGAGAAGTTAAGAAGCTTAGGAGCCAAGAGAATACTCTTTAAGATGGCAGCCTTTGATCCTAAGGATATGATAAAAGTCTTAAAGATAGCATCATTCAACAAAATTGATTTGGTAACCTTTGATGCAGCAGGAGGCGGCAGCGGCAACAGCCCATGTAAGATGATGAATGAATGGGGATTGCCTGTAGTATACATGGAAAGCATATTATATGAAATACTAAATGAGATGAAAAACAAAGGTTATGAACTGCCAAAAGTAGCAGCAGCAGGTGGCTTTGCTATGGAAGATCAAATATTTAAAGGTCTTGCATTAGGTGCACCTTACATCTCTATGATAGCTATAGGAAGAGCTGCAATGGCTGCAGCAATGGCGGGCAAAAGGGTTGGAGAGCTTATTGAGCAGGGGCAAATACCAAAAGAGCTTCAGAAATACGGAAATTCCGTTGAAGAAATATTTAGGGATATAAGGCTACTTAGAGATGTATATGGTTCCGAGGTCGACAGCTTTGAACCGGGAGCTTTGGGATTATTCTCCTATATAAATCGAGTTTCTACAGGACTTCGCCAAATGATGGCTTTGAACCGTAAATTTACTTTGGATAGAATTGACAGGACCGATATAATAGCCCTGACCAAAGAAGCTGGCGAGGTATCTGGTATTTCAACTATTATGGATTACAGAGATATTGTCAGACAGTTCATATAATGAGCTAAAATATTATATACTTTTAAATGTCATCCTGGAGGCAAAACTCTAAGGATTTTAAAATAATATACAAAATTCGATGAATGGTGATTGATATGTTTGATGAATATACAGGAGTATATACCATTGGAACCGTTGCCCAGCTAATAGAAGAGCATCCCGAGACTTTGCGGGTATGGGAAAGGAACGGGCTCATACAACCCGACAGGCAAGGTTATCAAAGAAGATACTCTAACACTGATTTAAAAAGGCTTAAGTTTATAAAGTATCTGATAGACGAAAAGGGTCTTAACATTGCAGGAGTAAAGCATATTACTTCCATGTATCCCTGCTGGTATAAAAAGGATTGCAAAGGAGGAGCCCGCAAAAATAGTCCAGTGCCTGTTAATGAATCCAAACCTTGTTGGAAGATTGAAGGTACATACTGTATGATAGCCATGGACAAGGCAGAAATGTGCAATACCTGTGAAGTCTATAAAAATTGCACTAATTGCAATGGCTGTAGAAACAGATAAATCTGATGGAAGTTTCAAATAATAAATTTAACAATTCAAATAAAAGGTTAGGAGATGACTTGAATGAATCAATACGATAGCAAATGTGAAAGTATGGGCTGTGATAAAAAGGATACCTGCTCAGGAAGCTGTGAAGCGGCTGCAGCAGAAAATGATTTTAGCGTAAAAGCCCATGAGAAGAACTCAATTAAAAAAGTAATTGGTGTAGTCAGTGGAAAGGGTGGAGTAGGCAAATCACTGGTGACATCTACATTGGCGGTTCTTACGAGAAGAAGAGGCTACAGTGTGGGAGTTTTGGACGCAGATATAACAGGCCCTTCTATACCCAAAATGTTCGGTATAAGCAATAGGGCATTGGCATCCAAAGAGGGTATTATACCGGAGAGGACCCACAATGATATTAAAATAATGTCCATCAATCTTCTCCTTGATGAGGAAGATGCACCGGTGGTATGGAGAGGTCCTTTGGTTTCCAGTGTGGTAAAACAGTTCTGGACAGATGTTGTTTGGGAAGATGTAGACTATTTGTTCATCGATATGCCTCCGGGAACCAGCGATGTGGTATTGACAGTGTTCCAATCCATACCCTTGGATGGAATAGTAGTTGTTACAACTCCTCAGGATCTGGTTCATATGATAGTCCGCAAGGCATACAATATGGCAAAATCCATGAGAGTGCCTGTTTTGGGTATAGTTGAAAACATGAGCTATGTAAAATGTCCTCACTGCGATGAAGAAATAAAGGTATTTGGAGACAGCCATATAGAGGAAATAGCCAAAGGCTTGGATATAGAGGTATTAGGCAGGATGCCCATAGATCCAGCACTTGCAGAGGCCAGTGA
>NZ_JAWLCK010000181.1:0-4077 GCF_041687175.1 Lutispora sp. | reverse complement strand
ATTTTGAGGGGTTGAAGGATCTTTTCATGTTACATTTTTATGTCCTCTGGCATTTCTTCCCTTAAACTGAGTTTTCATAGATTAGTTAACACTATCTTACTAAGCTTTCCCAAATTCCTTTAATCTTCTTTGTCACGGAAACTACTTTGAAATACTGCAGAAACTATAGTCTGCTTTTCTGTTTGTGTATTCCTTTCTTTAACCATAGTCTTTCAACAAAATTCAGATTATATTATACTATCTTGTGGATTACCTTGATTGCATGCTTTTTTTATTCCCTTTAGGAGACATATAAAATGTTCTATTCTTCCTACCTTATTATCAACAATTATATAAACTTCAACCATTCATTTCCACTTCATTATCTCCCACTGTAAGCTTATAAGCAGCCATACCCAGGGCTATGACAACCCAAAAAGTCAATAGAACTCTATTATTATACCAAATATATTCTGCTATGCCATGTATCAGATATCCTATCAGGCTTATACCTGACATTAGCATAAAGGTAGATATAAACCGATCTTTGACCCTAAAATAATGTGATAAGATAGATTTAAAAAATACTAAGAGCATACCCATAAATACCAAAAACCCAACAATACCCGTTTCCAAGAGTAATTCAATATAAAAACTATGAGAATGTTGGGCATACGCAGCGGAAAAAGAGTATTGAGGATAAATCAGCTTAAATGGTTCTATCCCCAACCCGATCCCAGAGGGCCAGTAATCCTTGACCATTTTTAACGAGCCCAACATGATTGAAAGCCTATATGCCAAGGATGAATCCTGCAAATTTCCTATGCTAGTAAAGCGGTTAATAATCGAGGTTGGCAATATAAAAGGTATAAAAAACAGCCCAATGAGGTACAATATCAAAAGACGTTTATCTCTTAATACTGTAAACATACTAATTGCCAAAACAAAGCCTAACCATGCTCCTCTTGAGCTAGTATAAACAAGACACATAATCATGATAGCTGTTAACCCCATCACAGACAGCTTAACCAGCCAGTTTTTCTGCTCCCACAATAGCGCAATTGATAAGGGGATAATAAGTATCAGATATTCACCTAATATGTTCGGATTGCCAAAAGTAGAGACAACACGAGTCTTAATATCTTCAAACAAGGTCGCATCAACCCATGCATCCGCTGTTAAATCACCCATGTAGTATTGATATATCCCATAAGCCGCCGCAACAGCACTTGTAAGTAATAAAAATGCAACAGCATTATAAAGTCGCTGCTTGGTAGTTATAGTATTAATCAATACAAAATAAAAGGCAATAATGATTACGTTAATGGCAAGAGTCATCAAGCTACTCTGCTGTGTATAGGATGTTAAACTCGAAAAAAGCATTACTCCGATGAAAAATACAATAAAAGGATCTATAGGAGTTACACTGAATCTGAAATTGCTGCTTATAAACTGTCTTATTACAAAGGATACTATTGTTAGCAAGACCAACCCCAGAAGCGGAATCGTAGGAGACAGTGGGATTAGAGCCACAGAAAAGAACACCCCTATCTCATATTTCCATAACACCAACATTACTATAAGTATTCCCCCTATAGCCAGTATGAAAATTCTAAACGTCATAAAAAATACCAATACACCTAATAAGGTACCTATAACAAGCGCTGCGACATCTATCTTTTTATTAGTTAAGCTGGGCTGAGCTTTGTTACTTTTCCCTCCAGATATAAAAAAATCAGTAGCGAGCTTTAGTATAAAGCTACCTTCCCCTAAAGTCTTAATAGAACGATCTATTAGAATCAACATAACTGAAACAAGTACAATCTCAATATTTAATAGCCTTGCTACATACCCTTCTGTCACAATTTTGAGTATACCATCTGTGAGCGCAAAAGCCAGCAAACATAAACCATATACCTTGGTACTAAATAGTAGAAAACACTCGAAGCATTGAGTAATAATTTTTAATAGCATGCTATACTTTATAGTGCTATTCAAGCTTTCTTTCATCCTGCTTGTTAAGACTCTCAATAATTCTAAAGGTAGCATCAAAAATCTATATACAATACTGCTTGTCCAAACCTCCTCTATCTTCCAATCCTTTATAAAAAGTCTTAGAATATAGCTCCTTGTAGCCCATCTTATAAAAATCGCTCCTGAGCTTTTTTGAATTTGATATAGAACACTACACTTATGGTAATAACTGAGCCTATTAAAAAGCTTCTTGATAAAATTAATAATTATACTGTTTTTCAACATAAACACATCCTATGAATTTTTATAGTTCTTATCTCACTTATAATCTATCTTATTATATTAACTATTTCCTATTATTGTAAAGCATAAACATCTATCACTCCATAATAAAACATGGAAGTATTTCAATTGCGCAATGTCATACATATATGCTAATAACCTCTCTTGTTTTATCAGTAGCCATTAGCTGTAACTAGCAAGATCTCTAAAATTCAGCTGTAAACTTCCCATGGTAAAATTTACACAACCTCATACATTTACTGGGCAAATATAGTATAAAAAATAGTTAACTATTTGGGTAGATTGCACTTATTGCAACATCATATAATTCTTTAGCAATTAACTCTTCATCATATGAAATCTTCTTTAATTTTTCAGATGCTTTTTTTAATGATTCGATATCTTCATTTTTCACACATTCAAAGAAATAGAATTTCACCTCTTCCCACATATGACTTAATTCATTCAACCTTTTCGATATTTCATATAGAGGTTTAATATTATATTCTTTAGCTAAAAAATCTAATGTTATATAATATTTTTTTCTTCCAGTTGCCACCTTACCAATACGTTTATATAGTTTATTACTATACAAGTCAGTATCTTCTATAAAGTTCAGATCGTTTTTTTTGTAGTATACTTTCTCAATTGTATCAGCGAGCATCCTTATGTTATCAAAGGATGTTTGCAATTTGAATTTTTTTGCTAATATTAAAATATTATAAATCATTCTATAAGAAAGTTTAAATATTTTAAGATAGTAAATAAAATCTGGATGTATTTTGTATTTCATACAAAGGATAGATTCAATAATTAAATTTGTCCATTTTATTTCTTTCCTCTTATTATGGTTTTTCAAAATAAGAAAACTCCTATATCCACTTACAAAGTCTTCCTTGGACATAATTACTGGTCCCTTAAATTTAGCATATGCACCATTGTCCAAACAAATAATATTGCCATCATCATTAATACCAATAATAGTTAATATATGTGCACTTTTATACTGCTTATATTGTGTCGACCATGCACAATAGTAAATATCTGTCTCAAGTAAAACTGGTCTGTTATTCTCTAATTCATATTTGATGAATTGCATTGCTTTTTCAATACTATTTTTCTTTCTTACTATTTTTATTCCGCCATATACAAAAAGTGGCAACCTAACATTCCCCATTAATGGGTCAATAGATTTTTCCGTTAGAGGGCCTATAAAGCTGTTAAAGGAAAAGCCCCATGAACCTATAAACATATATTCCCATTTAATTTTATTCCATGAAAGATACGATGATAAAGCAGTCTCAACACAATCAAAAGCTAGGTTTGCATTGATTTTGAAATCTAGTATCATTGAAACATCTCCCTCGTAGCATAAGTATCATAAGTGAATTAACCGCAAAGTAATATATAAAAATAATTTCTTATACTCGTTCTTTTTATCTTCAGATCTGAGATACCTGTTTTGAGCAGTCGAATTGGGAATCTTGTTCTTAATCATATATATTGTAAAGTTTAACAAAAGAGTAGCCCAGTATATAAAAAGAAATTTGAAAAATCTGTGAGCCAAATCTATTGCAAAACCTACATCGTGTATTCCATTCAGAAAGCTCATATACATACTTTTCGTTATATAAACAGGTCGAAGTAGGTATGTAAAATTATCAATCATAGGCGTTCTACTGGCTTTACACGCATTGGCTTTCTTAAGTGCTTTTTGCAAGCAAAATATTATTTACAAATGTCAGAAATTGAAGTAAGTAAGCTCTTTTCATTACTTGTGTTTTCTAATAAACTACTCATATATTTATTTACTTTTTATGGTATACCTGTATTGTTTAGTTA
>NZ_JAWLCK010000180.1:0-4106 GCF_041687175.1 Lutispora sp. | reverse complement strand
TTTTTCATCTGGTTTACATTATTTTTATTGTGGGATTTGCCAGTAGCGAAGGGTTTCCCTTAAATCTTTTCGGAGGCCTGGTTGGAGCACTATTGTTTTTTGCCAATCATCTATACTCGTATCTTTTTTATAAGGATGTGGATGAAGGTTTAACAGAAACTGAACCCGGCAAAACTAAAGGATCTACAGCAGTCAGTATCGCTGATATTTTTAGCAAACCCTACACCAGGATTTTCCCGATCCATTTAACGATTATGGCAGGAGCAGCTATCAGCCATTTCATAGCTGAAGGTTCATTCCAAAATATATTTATCCTCTTGATTTTTATGGGCTTAAAAACTTTTATGGACGTAATAGCTCATAAAAATAAACATAAGCAGTTAATTTTTAAAGATAACTTATAAGGTAAGACCTTTAATGAACTCTACTTGCTAAGTTCTGCGATTATTTCTTCTATATCTGGCTGCAATATTTATTTCATTGCGCTTTATAAACCCAATTTTGATCTTTGATGATTACCTTGTAGGATGCTTTTTCAACAGCTATGATCATCAACTCTTTAGGTCATTATACATCATTAAACAAAATGCCCCAGATGCAACAATTATAATGTCTGGGATTGTCCAGAGAAGAAAAGATTTATTAGTGAAGAAGGTGAATTTTAGGGAAAGCTTGAAATTAAACCATATAGTAAATGCTATCCTAATTATTCATAGAGAAAGCTGTATTTTTTGCGGACGCTTGAAATACTAAATATATTTCTTTTGCAGTTTGCCGGCAACAATTGTCAACTGTTATAAGGGAGGTTTTCAGATGCTATCAGTTTGAGGAACATCAGAAATCTATTCAAGAAAGAGTAGCTTGTCTAAGGAGCAAAAGGGCCAAGCATGCAGATATAGATGAAGATGAATGAATTTGAATTAAGAGAGTGGTCAAGTGTCATCCCCAGTTGATCCTGGAGATCTTAAACCGACTTGATGGAGGTATTTCATATCATGCTTACACGAACTATTGACACTTGGATAGATATTGAGGCATCCCCTGATAGCATTTGGGAGGTGTTAGTAGATTTTTCAAAATGGAGCATCTGGAATTCTTTCATTCCACTAGTAGAAGGCAAACTAGAAAAAGGTCAGACACTAAAGATTCAGGTTTGTCCGCCTGGCCTGAAAGCAATGACCTTCCAACCAAAGATATTTAGTCTCATAGAAAATAAAGAGATAGTTTGGGGAGGGAGTTTTCTTTGGATAGTCTACAGAGGAGAGCATTTATTTCTTCTTGAACCGTTTAATGAAAATCGTACAAGATTTCGGCAAATAGAACGATTTCATGGCCCTATGGTTTTATTTATGGCTTCAATGATTAAAAAAACCGAAAAAGGTTATCATCAAATGAATATTGCATTGAAGAATCGAGTTGAAGAAGTGAATGAGTTTAAGTAAAAATCTCCTGAGTTTAAAAGAATAGTGAGGCATTTATATGAGTAAATTAAAACTACTATCTTTCATATTAAAATCAAGCGGCATGACTAAGATTTTATCCAGCTTTTTAGTCTTTTTTCTTTTTTCAGCAATTATTATATGGTTTGTCGATTCTAATGTAAAAAGCTTCTTCGATGCAATTTGGTTTTGCTTTGCTGTTGTTACAACAATCGGTTTTGGTGATATTGTTGTAACAAGCCTTGTCGCAAGGATAGTAGCTATTATTCTTGCTGTGTATGGGATATTAGTTATTGCAATTATAACGGGAATTATTGTTTACTACATATCCGAAATACTTAAAATCAAAGGAACAAAAAGTGTCTCACAGTTTTTATTTGATCTAAACAATTTGGAAAAACTTTCACAGGAAGAGCTCAAGGAATTATCTGCCAGGATAAAAAAGACCCATACAGATAAATAAAAGCCAAGTCATCATCTTATGCAAGAGATTTCAAGCATTTATAATCATTAACGCCATCATTTCGAGCGGTTCGGATTGAATGCGAACATATTATAGAGTCGAGTATCTATAGAACAGTGCTACCTTTTATAGAATAAACATATTTCCCAACTTACCTGAATGCATAGGGAGGGTTTTATGTGTCTAATTATCTCTATGAAGAAAAGCTGTTTTCAAGGATCAATGCAGTTATATTTGTTTTAATAGTAGGGCTTTTGCTTTATGCTCTTATCTATCAGCTTCTTGTAGAACCGTTGGGAACGAATCCTGCTCCTAATGAATTTTTATTTTTTATGATCCTTCTTTTTGCTTTTATAGGAATCAATTTTTGCACCTTAAGGATTACTATCGATTACCAGGATGTAACCGTTGGATACGGTATTATTAATAAAAGTATCCCGAGAGAAGAAATTGAAAAGTGCTACCTGGATGAAACTAAAGCAATCCGCTATGGCGGCTGGGGCATCAGGATTGGCAGAGTAGAGGGCAAATGGCGTTTAATCTATAACACGGTAGGAAATCCCAGGGTAGTTGTAGTATTAAGAAACAGGTGGTATCAAGAATTTGTTTTCTCTACCCGTAACCCTAAGGAAATAATCAAGCTTCTTAATTGACAATAGACCACGGAAAAAGGAGTGATTAAATATGCAGTTTGTTGGGTTATTGGCTCCGATTGCTTTTGTCTTTGCCCTGGCGGCACTGGTGCAGGTCGGGTCTTTAAGAAAAGAAGTGGAGCAGTTAAAGGCAGAATTAAATAAGCCTTAATATCATTAAAACACCATACTATCGAGGAAGGGGTAAATGAGATGCAGTGCCTGGTATTCAGCTTATGGTTTACTGTAATTCATGCTCTAGCCTACACTTTAGCTGGTATGCTGGCGTTGCGGATTAGTAAAGATATTTATGAAGGCAAGAGCCGTTTAATGGACTATCTCAGGGATATGTCTGATGAAAAAGAAAGCAAGCACGTGCAAAAATGGTTTATACCAGGGCAGATTGTGCGGGGGCTATTATTGTCGATAATCCTATATCCCATATTGGTTCCGTTGGGAGAGCTGTCTTTTGGTGTACGGTTTTTATTTTTTACAGGGTTAATGTTCATATATACTCATCTGGCTTGTGCTGCCCCCTGTTCGGATAATATCGAAGGACTAATCTATTTGAAAGAACGCTATATAAACAGAACTTTATTCTTAAAATTCCACTTTGAGATGATTATTTATAGCGTGATATTAGGGTTTTTTGTCAGCTTCTTTCTTTTCTAGTACATCTATTTAAAACATTGGAGGCTATAAGTTGAACAAGTACGAATATAAGTGAGTTTTCAGGTAATTCAGTTCTCAGGCATAATGGAACAAAAACCTACTGTAAATAAGGATAACCCAATTGGAATCAATGTTATCAAGGCTGAACGAAATTGCCAGTACACCTATACGATCGTTTAATATTAATTTTCTTCCTCAAAGATAAACACATCTTCTATTTTACTTTCCAAGGCTTTGGATATTTTATAAGCTAGCAGTAAAGACAAATTATATTTTCCCTTCTCAATATGACCGATTGTCTCTCTACGCACTCCGACTTTATTGGCAAGTTGTTCCTGGGTTAAGTCGTGTCTGGCCCGTAGTTCTTTCATGCGGGTCTTAAAAGTGACCTTCACCGCATATCCCCTCTTTTCTCATAGATGTTAAAAGAGAGGACAAAGGTTAGGATCTGGATGATAAATAAAACGGCGAAAAAGGTCGCAAAAAAAGCAAGCATTGCTTCCATTGAGTCAATAAAAGAGACAGCGATTACCGCAACAGGAAATCCTAACAGGGAGACAATGAAAGCATTCAAACCTGCCCGTGCCAGGTTGTGTCTTAGCATTTCATCATCTGTATGACGGGCAAGTCCGAAGAAACCAAAGAAACCGAAGAAGCCATAAAAACCTGTATTACCAGTTATTAACCCCAGTAACCCTAACAGACCTACCAAACCCAGAAAGCGTATTGGATTTTTTTGCATTGATAAAACCTCCTAATGTTAGATATTTAAAGCATAAAATTATATATAAATATTATTATGTTATATATATATATCATATTTAAAATAATAACGCAACCCCTTCAAAAAAATTTTCACGTGACAATGGTCTATTAACAAAGGTAGGTATATGTTTTTCA
>NZ_JAWLCK010000179.1:0-4165 GCF_041687175.1 Lutispora sp. | reverse complement strand
GTAGAAATTCTTCGCAAGTGGCTTAAGATGACTAAAAAGACGAATTATATCCCATATTATGAAAAATTATTCTATATTATAAATATTTATGATAAAATGATACAAAAAAGTTATACGCTTATATTGTTAGATTAATGTTTAATATGTGTTTCTTCATAAGTATATAAGTATGACGTAATTTAACTAATTTCTATAATTGGAAATTGTCATATGTATTCTGATTAGGTTAATAATGGGTAATTAATAAAAGGAATGATTTATTATGGAAATGAAATATACAGTATTAGAAAACGGTCTTGACTTTGTACTTCACTCAATAAATGACTTAACGATTGCCAATGAAGACACAACGGATGAATATGCGAAAAAACGATTAATAAAGTATTCTTTATTGCATATATCATCTGGAATTGAGCTTGTATTAAAATCTCGTCTGTTTAAAGAACACTGGACTTACGTTTTCGCAGATATGAATAAAGCCAAAAAGGAACTATTGGTAAGTGGAGATTTTCAGAGCGTTGATAATGATACATTGTTTGCTCGACTTGAAAATCTATGCAGCATCAAAATTGAACAGCATGATATTCTAACATTAAAGAACCTTCGTAAACGAAGGAATCGTGCAGAACACTTCGATTTTAATGAATCGATTTTATCTATAGAGAGTTCAATTCATAAGAGTATATCCATTCTTATTAGACTTCTTGTAGAGAACTATGATGTGGATGATTTTTGTGATGAAGAAAGCACTTTATTTGCTAAAATAAAGGATACCATGAGAAAACTCACCAAACATTATGAAGACGCAAAGGTAATAGCGCAGAAAATATTAGAGCAAGCAGGATTAAGCAAGGATGCTGTCATCTGCCCGGAGTGTCAGGAATCTTTCTTGCTTAGATATGATAATGTCAAATGCTATTTCTGCGGCTATGAGGACACTGGAGAATCAGCAGCCGATAACTATATTTTCAATATTATTGGTATCGATGAATATTGTACTGTGAAAGATGGGGGTGAATATCCCTTATACGAGTGTCCCCAATGTGGAAAAGAAACGTTTGTGCTAGATTCAGAAAATGAAAGAGCATTATGCTTTTCCTGTGATTTTGATTGTAGTGTTGAAGAAGTTGAGTTTTGCAGTAGTTGTGGCACTCTCTTTTACGAGTCTGACGAAGAAGGTATAGGTATATGTGCAAATTGTATCGAGTACAAACTTGGCGAAGATGACTAATAATCATAAAATCAACAACATGTGGGGTTGAAAAGACTTTATGCTAGTCTTTTTAGTAATAGTAAATTAGATATACAAAACACAACTAACATTTTGGTTGCTCTTTGTTATTGGATAGGAGGACATTTACATTTGGACGATATAGTGAAAGATAAAGAGATTGAATATACCAGAGAAAATGCTAAAGCTGAATTTGCAAATGGTAATTATCCTCTTGCTAAAACTATATTTGAAACTCTTTGGGATAATTCAAGTAAGAATGATGTCTATTTGCTTTATGATTATGGTCAGGCGCTAAGAAAAGTAAAAGAAAGTATAACTTTTGTTGAAATATGCAGAGAATTAAATGGCAACCAAAACATAATGTTAAACAAATGGATTATTTCTACGTTATGTTGGTGTTTATATGATTGCTATATTAAGAATTATTCTGTCGCCGACAAGGATGGGTTTGATGATTTTATAAAAAGAGCAGAATACATTAAAAATAATTGCATACAGATGAACGCGAATGAACATTATAAAACTCCATATGTTCTGACAATAAAAAAAGTCGTAAAAATATATAACGAAAGGGCTTCAAAAAATTTTAAAGAGATAATAAAGTGGTTATCATATTTAGACCCTGATATACTTTCGGAAGAGGTTTTTAACTTTCAAGATGAAGCTGGTAAAGATAGAGAGCTAGCTTCACCAAAAGAATTTTATTATCAACACATGGCTAAAGCCCTCGAAAAAATAGAAAAATTCGAAGAATGCATAACAATCTGTGAAACAGCTTTTAAACAAATAACTAAATTTCATTATAGAAATGATACATGGCTAAAGGCAAGAATGTATTACAGCAAATGTATGATACAAGAAGATATTGAGAATGCAATTGAAGAATATAAAGCATTGGCATATAAAGAAAATTACTGGTTCATATATCATAAATTATCTCTAATATGTTGGCGTTTTAACAAACTGTCAGATGCCTTGTTGTATGCAAGTAAAGCATATATATGCAGATTTGAACATGAGAAAATGGTTAATCTTATGTTAGATACTGCACTCTTGTGGCAGGCAACAGGGAACAATGCGAACGCAAAATTGTTTTTTCAAGCGAGTGCTTTTTATAGGGAACGACAAGGGTGGCCTGTTCCGGAAGAACTGCAATATGCGATAAGTGTACTTGAAATTGACATTGAAGAAAAACCAAATATTAGAGCAATTCAGCACGTTTCCAATGATTATATCGCAACTATTGAAGGTAAAACTGATAAATTTAAAGGTAAGATTGAAAATATACTGCCACACGGAGGTGCAGGGTTTATAAAACCAAGGCATGGTGGTTCAAATATCTATTTTAATATGAAAGGTGTTCTAGGGAAAAGAATACTGTCAAAAGGTGATATTGTAGAATATGAAGTGTATGAAGGTAAAGATGGAAAAATGCGAGCAATCAAAATAACGAAAAGGAGTGAAAAAAATGACCGAAATACATATTAACAAAGACGACATTAAATCAATTGTAGAATCATATACAAGAGAAAACAGCACGTTTGTTATTAAGTCGTTTATTGATAATGATAGTCAAAAAAAATGTCAATGTTTTATTAATGGTAAAGAATGTAAGATTATTTTTTACATCAAAAAGAATTCCGTAAGAATACTACCAGTAGGAAAAAATATTGATGAATCAAATCTGTTAATTGGATTTATTAAATCAAAAGGGTTTTCAACAGATGTTGCAGTGAATCAATTTGTCTTTCCATGTACCAAAACTGTAATTGATGAACTCGTAGAATATGTTAAAGATGAGTGTAATGGAATAGTAACTTGTTCACAAAATGGAAACTTATATAAGTTTATTGGTTATAATGGGGATGTGTTAACGTTTACCTTCTATCCTCAAACAAATAAAGCTATGATACAAGGTAAGCCTTTTCATGCATATAGTATTGTTTTATCTTATTTGTCTGGTTTACCAGAGTTTTCATTTGATCAAATTGTTGATATAAACAATGCTTTTGCTGAAATGAACACCCCAAGTGATTCAATAAGAAATGAAATGCAAAGTAAATTGGGGAAAGCATATTTATATTTGGATGAGGCTTTATTAAAATCTATATCTGGGTCGCTTACTTTACTGAAACAAAAATCCAGTAGCGAGGATTACACTGGTTGCGTTACAGGGGAGTTTAAAGCATTAGAAGGTTATTTGAAAAAGATTTTATCACAAAAGTATAACTACAGATTAGAAAAGAAAAATACATTTAATATGTTTCATAGAGATAAGGGGACCCCAAGTAAAATTGATCTTGACGTAAGAATACATGAAGATGAAAAAAAAGAATTGAATAAGCTTTATGCTATGTATTCAAACAAAAGAAATGTTTATTTGCATTCTACAGTGGATCCATCCCAAACAAGGATAATTGAAACGTTAAAAGAAGCCCAAGACTTATCAGATGAGATATTGCAAACAATAAATGATTCATATCAAATTATTTTTAAATAGACATTTGTAAATATCTTTGCGAGGAGGGTATTATGCAAGAATATGAAATATTTGAGTTTGATGATGATGTTAATGAAAAAATGGTGTTAATTACAAGCACTGAGGATTTATACTACTTGCAAAATGATATATACGATGATATTTCAAAAACAAATGGCGAAAAATTTACAATATTAGTAGATTTATTTTTACGCAATGGATTTTCATTTAACAGATTTGTTTCTTTGAATTATAAAGGGAAAGATCGGTGCCGAAGTTTTATTGTTAATCCAAGAGAGGTTTCAGAGGAAATAAAGCTAAGAGTAAGAAGTTATTTAAAGACAAATACAGAGCTTCTTAACAATAGTGCTTTGACAAGAAGTGCAATAAATTTTGTGACAACAGGGAAAACATAACATATCTAACGCATAATTTCTTCGTAGCCTTTCCCA
>NZ_JAWLCK010000178.1:0-4211 GCF_041687175.1 Lutispora sp. | reverse complement strand
ATCAAAAGTTAAAAGAAGGTCACAAAGTAGTAGGCAAAAAGATAGGACTTACTTCGGTAGCTATGCAGCAAGTATTTAATGTAGATCAGCCTGATTATGGTCATCTTCTGGACTCTATGGAAGTAAAGAATGGCGCTTCCATAACCATGGATAAGGTTATGCAGCCAAAGATCGAAGGAGAGATTGCTTTTGTATTGAAGGAGGATCTTAAGGGACCAAATGTTACTACTGAGGATGTAATTGCAGCCACAGATTATATAGTGCCCTCCATAGAAATAGTATGCAGCCGCATAAAGGATTGGAAAATCAAACTGGAAGATACGGTTGCTGACAATGCTTCTTCCGGATTGTTCATTTTGGGAGATAACAAATTCGCCATTGATCAAGTGGACATTATTAATGAGGAAATGAAGCTGTATAAGAATGGAGTTATGGTGAATCAGGGTAGAGGAGAAGATGCCTTTGGAAATCCTGCTTACTGTGTAGCATGGCTGGCCAATAAGCTGTCCGAGTTTGGAGTTACCCTGAAAAAGGGCGAAGTAATATTATCAGGAGCTTTGTCTGCTGCTGTAAGTGCGGAAGCCAATGATACCATAACCGTTAGTTTTTCCAATCTTGGAGATGTTACAGTGAAGTTTGTGTAAGGAGTTGTTTTCATTGAGTGATAAAGTAAAAGTTGCAATAATAGGGCCCGGTAATATTGGGTCAGACCTGATGTATAAGATAAAAAGAAGCAGAAATATGGAACTTGCATACATGATCGGCATATATGAGTCAGAGGGAATTGCTCGTGCAAAGGCAGAAGGTATAAATACCACAACCAAAGGTTTAGAGGATGTAATAGATATAGAGGATATAAAGATATTCTTTGACTGCACTGGAGCTAAAGGACATCTGCACCATGCACCTTTATTAAAAGAAAAGGGAAAGATAGCCATAGATTTGACTCCTGCTGCTGTAGGTCCCTACGTGGTTCCCGCAGTGAATATGAACGAAGAAATGCTGAAGCAGGTTAATGTGAATATGGTTACCTGTGCAGGCCAGGCCGCAATCCCAATAGTTGCAGCAATAAATGAGGCAGCAGATGTAGAATATGTTGAAATAGTTTCCAGCGTCAGCAGCAAAAGCGCCGGACCTGGCACCAGGCAGAATATAGATGAATTCACTGAAACCAGCAAAAAGGCTTTAGAGCAGGTGGCAGGAGCAGATAAGGCAAAAGTCATCATAGTCCTCAATCCTGCAGAGCCTCCAATAAACATGAGAAATACCATTTATACCCTTGTTAAAAATCCGGATTTCCCTAAAATTAAAAAGGCTATCGAAGACATGGTGGAAAAGATAAAGACCTATGTGCCCGGCTACAGCGTATTGATGGACCCCATAATGGATGATAATAAAGTTACAATCATGATAGAAGTAAAGGGTCTGGGAGATTTCCTGCCTGTCTATGCAGGCAACCTGGATATTATCAATTGCGCAGCGGTTCAGATGGGAGAAGCCTACGCTGCCAAACTATTGGAGGTGAAATAGACTATGAGCAGGATATATATAACCGACACTACATTGAGGGATGGGAGCCACTCAGTTTCCCATCAGTATACTCTCAAGGACGTGGAAAAAATAGCAGGGGCTTTGGAAGAAGCAGGAGTAGATATTGTGGAGCTAGGCCATGGTGACGGCCTTACAGGCTCTACGATTAACTATGGTTTTGCACCTCATGATGATTTTGAATATATAAGGGCAGGAGCTTCTGTACTAGATAAATCAAAGCTTGCTGTGCTTCTCATACCCGGCATAGGGATAGTCAAGGATTTGAAGAAGGCTAAAGAATGCGGCGCCAAAGCAGTGAGAGTAGCTACTCACATAACTGAAGCGGATATTTCCGAGCAGCATATAAAGGCTGCCAAGGATATGGATCTCTTTACAGTAGGCTTCCTGATGATGGCCCATATGGTTGACAAGGAAAAGTTGCTGGAACAGGCTCTGCTTATGGAGAGCTATGGGGCCGATGTGGTATATGTGACCGATTCAGCAGGAGCCTTGCTGCCCCATGAAGTATATGAAAGGGTAAAGTATTTGAAGGAAAACCTGAAGGTACCTATTGGACATCATGCCCATAACAACCTTGGTGTGGCAGTAGCCAATAGTATAGCAGCTATACAAGCAGGCGCCACCTATGTAGATGGTTCATTGATAGGATTGGGAGCCGGCGCAGGAAATACTCCCACTGAGATGCTGGTAGCAGTCCTGAAGAAAATGAACATGGACATCAATGCTGATTTGTATAAAACCATTGATGCAGGAGATAATGTTTTGATTCCCATCATCAAAGAGAAGGGCAAAGAATTGCCTGGATTTAGTTCAGACTCGTTGATGATTGGCTACACCGGAGTGTATTCAAGCTTTATGCTTCATGCAAGAGCAGCTGCCAATAGATTTGGTGTAGATGTGAGAGATATATTGATAGAATTGGGGAAGAAAAAGGCAGTAGGCGGACAGGAAGACTGGATTATTGAAGTAGCCTATGAGCTTTCAAAGGATAAGCAATAGAAGCAATAAATTTGCTTCTATTTTTTTGGTCAAAAACAGTTATCTGTAAGCTTAGACAAATTGATAACTAATTATCAAGAGTGATATAATATCAACAATGAGCTTTCGTAAAAGCAAAAGTATTTGAAATATAGCAAAAGACAAAGCAAATCAAAAGGAGGTCAAAATATACTTATGGAACTTATAAAACTTACTGAAAAGAATTCCAATTATGATGCATTGATAATTCCATTCGGAAGTGAATTGGAGACTACAGAGTGCATTCCGGAAGAGGCCAAGGTCCCAGTGAAAGCTGCAATAGAAGCCGGATTTTTTAAAGGAGAAGATGGAGAGATATATAAGCTTTCGATGCTGGCAGAAGGGAAAATTCAGAATATAGTGCTTGTTGGTCTTGGCAATAAGGATAGAATTAACAACAGATCCTTATTCATAGCCTTTTCAAAAGCTTATTCTGCATGCAAGAAAATGAAGGCAAGAATCATCAGAGTGGTCCTTGATAATGCCAAAGAGTACATAGAGGATTATGATGTGGTGGAAAAGATATGTGAAGGAACTTTGTTCGCGGATTATGAATTCAATGAGTACAAATCGGAAGTAAAGCCCAGCACTATTGAAAGAGTTGAATTCGACACTACCTATGACAGGTTTGACGAAGCTCTTGCAGAGGCCAAGGTTTGTGCAGAAAGCACCATACTGGCCAGGGATTTGATAAACCAGCCGCCTGCTTTTATGACTCCTGCCCAGCTGGCAGAGGAAGCAAAGAATGTGGGAGAAGAATGCAATATTGAGGTCATGATTATACATAAGCCTGAAGCAGAGGAATTAGGTATGAATGCTTTCCTGGCAGTGGGAAAAGGCTCTGTAAACAGCCCTAAAGTAATTGTTATGAAATATTTTGGTGACAAAGACAATGAGGATGTAATAGGGCTTATTGGCAAAGGCGTTATGTATGACAGCGGCGGATATTGCCTCAAACCATCTGCTTCTTTGCATACCATGCACGGAGATATGAGTGGAGCTGCAGCAGTTATAGGAGCCATAAGAGCCATAGCCAAAATGGAATTGAAGGCAAATGTGGTAGGTGTCATCGCTGCCTGTGAAAACAGAATATCTGGAGAGGCCTATTTGCCTGGAGATATACTTAAGTCCATGTCTGGCAAATATATAGAGATGAACAACTCGGATGCTGAGGGCAGACTTACCCTGGCAGATGCCATAACCTATGCCATTAGAGAGCAGAAGGTGACTAAGGTTATCGATATAGCCACATTGACAGGAGCAGTAAAGATGGCTTTGGGGAACAAAACTGCAGGAATAATCTCCAATGATGAAGAATTGGTGAGATTTGCTCAAGAGGCTTCCGAGATTGCCTGTGAGAAGGTTTGGAGGCTTCCGGCAGATAAAGAGTTGAGGCCTGTATTGAACTCCAGCATAGCAGATCTGAAAAACAGTGCTATAGGGACCACTGTTGGTGGAGGCACTATCTTAGGAGGCCTATTTATACAGGAATTTGTAGAGGATAAACCCTGGCTTCATATAGATATAGCTGGTACCAACTGGACCCATGAGGATCTGCCTTACTGCCCCAAAGGCGGTATAGGCTTCGGCACCAGTCTGCTTTATAATATAGTAAAGCTAATGAGTAAATAGGGGAAGAGAAC
>NZ_JAWLCK010000177.1:0-4365 GCF_041687175.1 Lutispora sp. | reverse complement strand
TAATCAAGGTTTTTCCATGGTTTATTCTTGTTTTCTTATTGATGGCTATCTTAAACACCTTAGGAATATTCCAGAACATTAATGGCGCATCCAGCTTCTTTAAAATGGGCTACAAGTTTTTAATCACTACTGCTTTAGCTGGTGTAGGCTTTAAAATTCAACTTAAAGATTTATTGACAAAAGGCATTAAGCCAATAATACTTGGCGGATGCACCTGGATTGCTGTTGCTGCTTCTTCTTTATTATTTATTAAATTGCTTGCCAATTATGTAGGTTAATAAAAGCTTTCACCACTCTTTATTATAGATTTAGAGTGATGAAAGCTTTTTTACTTTCTACTTCTATTCTAGTTCAGATAAAACACATACTGCTTTCTTTTTTCTTCCCCAATGAGCACCTGTTGTGAGCAGACCTTAAATATTCCATCTATCTTTTTACTATCATATACCGCTTGTGGAGTATCGTATATGATTACCTCTCCATTATCCATCAGACAAACCTGATCCGAATAGGAAAGTGCATTACTTAAGTCGTGAAGTACCATAATAATCGTTTTGCCCATCTTTTTTAGCTTTTTTATTATTTCTAATATCTCAAGCTGATGATTAATATCCAAATAGGTAGTTGGCTCATCTAGAAATATAATATCCGTATCCTGGGCCAAAACCATGGCTATATAAACCTTTTGACGCTGCCCACCGGAAAGCTCATGAATATCTTTATTTATATATTTATTAAGCCCCATATCTTCTATAGCCCTATTTACAATCTCTTTGTCTTTTTTCTGAGGAGTACGTGAAAAACCTAAATAAGGATATCTGCCATGCATCACCAAATTATATACCGTTATATTAGGCACAGTTCTAAGCTGAGGTAAAAAGGAAACCTTCTTTGCCAGCTCCTTGTCTGGAATATTTGAAATATCCTTGCCCTTTATGGTAATTTCTCCGCTAAAAGGTTTTAGCAAGTTTGATGCTGTTTTTAATAATGTAGTCTTTCCACAGCCATTTTTACCTACAATACTTGTAATACTGCCTTCTTCAAAATCTATATTTATATTTTTAATGATTTCTGCTTTGTTATACCCTGCAGTTATATTGTTTAGTTTAATCATAAAGCTGACCTCTCCTGCCTTTTATCAATAGATATATAAAGAACGGACCTCCCAGGAAAGACATAATAATTCCAACAGGGATTTCAAAAGGAGCAAAAAGTACCCGCGCCAGTAAATCACAAAGCAGAGTGAAAATACTCCCTAATAATGCTGACACCGGAAGCAGAACTCTATTGTCATATCCAATCAAAAACCTTGATACGTGAGGAACAATAAGTCCAACAAAGCCTAATAGACCAGCAAAGCTTATAGCACTTCCTGACAACATTGCTGCCAGTATTAAAAATATAAAGCGAAACCTGGCAACATTTAAACCTAAGGATTTGGCACTTTCATCTCCTAATGCCAGTATATTCATGTCATAGCCTAGAAACAAAGCTATAACAAGAGCAAAAAGAATAAAACAGGCAGGAAAGCTTAGCCTGTCTATTGTAATACCAGAGAAGCCTCCTATTAAAAATGCTATTCGTTCGATGGCTGTATCGGGCTTTAGAGTCAGTACAGTATCCGTAATTGCTCCTATAAAGCTTGATACGGCAACACCGGATAGAACTATAGCCATCCTGGAAGCTCCTGTCCTTCGTGCTATAGAATAAACCAGAAGAACTGCCAGGAGAGCACCTATAAAAGCAGCAATAGTTGTATAGTATAAACTTGCGGAAAAATAAGCTGCAACTAATACAGTAAATAATCCTGCCCCTGAATTCACACCAATAATGTTTGGACTTGCAAGAGAATTATTCAGTACTGACTGAAGTATAGCTCCTGATGCCGATAAAGCGCAGCCAGCAAGAACTGCAGCAAATGTTCTTGGTATCCTTACAAAGTTTATAATTCTATAAGTTTTTGAGGCATTATCTCCTTGCTTCATTGCAGAAATAATTTCTGATAATGATATTCTTGAAGAACCAATGCTTATACTCATAAAAACTCCAATTAGTAACAAAATTACAAGGAAAGCTATGACTGTAGCATTGTAACTCTTGCTGTTTTTATTTAAATTCATCCGGATAGAGAATTTTTGCCACATATTCATAGCTATCACCCCATTTTGCGTTAGGCTTATAGTGGAATAGCTCCTTTGGAAGCACAATGTATCTATCGTTTTTTACTGCTGATAAATCACTCCATGCTGGATTTTTCTCTATTCCATCCTTTAAAGCCTTTAAAGCTTTTTCGCTATCTCCCATTGTCACTACAAAAATGTAATCCGGATCTTCTTGAATAATTTCTTCCATGCTAAGATCCTCTAAAAGAGACTTATGCTTTGATGCTATATTTATAGTACCTAAATCATTAAGAATCCTGCAGGCCATATTGTCATCATTTTTTGCTTTAGCGCCACTCGAAAAAGCGCGTATAAATAATATTTCTGGCTGATTCTTCTTATCAATCCTTGATAGAACCGAATTAATCTGTTTCTTAACTGCTAAGCCATTTTTCTCATATAAGTCTTTATTACCTGTTATATCTGTGCATATTTTAAGCATATCCAGATAGTCCTCGAAATGTTCTACCTTAAAAAATGCAAAAGGTATATTCGATTTTCCAAGGATTTCTGATATTTTCACATGGCTTTCTATATCTGTAGAAAGCAACACTAGATCAGGAGAAAGAGCTATTATTTCTTCTACATTTGGGTCTTTAATTGTACCAACAATTTGAGTTCCCTCAGGCAAGTCCATTTTTCTCTCGCTTATAACATCGTTTGTTACTCCTACAAGACTCCCTCCTGCCAAAATCCAAGTTTCAGCATAGGAGCCAACAAGAGAAACTACTCTTTGAGGCTTGTCTACCAAGTTAACAGTATTTTTTAATGAATCTGTAAAGCTATAATAATATTTGCTATTAACATTTGCCTCTGGTTGCGCATTACATCCTGTAAACATCTGTATAAGCAAGCATATTATAAGCAGTATAGAGAATACTCTTGCTGCTGCTCTGAAATTTCTACTTCCATAATTATCGTTAAATTTTCTACTTTTAAATACAGTATACATTTTATTCATCCCTTGTTAATTGATTTGCTTCACTTATATCATATTACTTTAGTTATATATTGTAAAATATAATTATTTAATAATTATAATAGGTATTACCTATGCATTAGCTTACTAGAAAGTCTTTTCAGAATAAATCAACTATACATATCTACTAAACAAAAAACTATAATCATTAATTCATACATTTTACAAATGTGTGATATTAAAATGATAAAAAGAATCTGGGGACAGTCGTATTTTCCGGCAAGAGGTTTAGAGTCAGTATGACAGAGACCTCTTTAGCGTTTTTAACCTAAAATATGAAATGAATAATGAATATTATAGGCATAAAAAAATAATTGAGAAATTAAAAACTTTAAACATGTTTTTCAATCTCTCAGCACATAAACCTACCATATTAAGGCTAAAAAATTAGCAAAATATGGAAAAGTTCAATGAGTACAGGCCAATTAATAAGTCTACAAAATCTCTGTCCATCCCCTTAATATCATCTATACCTTTAACTAGTGCCTGCCTACGCTTGTATCAAAATCTACACCTTACTGTACTCCATATTGGTATTCTTCTTCTCAAGCTTTATTTCCAAGCCCAAGCTGTCTACATACTTTATAAAGTTCCTTAGAGTAGGAGAGTTACCCACAGTTTCAATCCGGGAAACCATCTGCTGTGTTAATCCAGACTGCCTTGCGACATCACTTTGAGAAAAGCCCATTTCATTCCTCATTTTAACAAGCTGCTTAAGAACTTCGTACTCAAGCTGTGCATAGTCATAAGCCTTTTTAAGCTCCACATCATTTTCCAATCTTTTATTAATTTCTTCCTTCACATTAACTTTTTTAAAAGGCATATATATTCACCTCTCATTCTATTCATCAAATAAATCTCTTACCGAGTTCCTTTTCCAATTCTTTAACCCTTTTTATCGCCTTATCCAATTCAAACTTCTCAGCTTTGCGTTTTTGCTTCTTACACGCATGAACTAAATACATATTATCTCCGTCTGCAACAACATACATTATGCGGTTATCATCACAAAACTTGATTTCCCAGAGCTTTCCTCTTAGTTGTCTTGTATTCTACATGTTTATACATCACATTTGATGTATCTGCAATTACATTATACACCAAATATGATGTATTTTCAATCAATTTTTGTTTCTTTGATTCATTCGTAGCGTAAGCTGAGCATTCAATCACTTCTATAACAAAATTAAATCATCTTTATTTTTTCATATTGTATTATTAGAG